>NZ_JABXPB010000005.1:0-5208 GCF_014103115.1 Enterobacter sp. RHBSTW-00901 | reverse complement strand
TCTGAAGACGGTTTATCGGTGAATCCACTCGGTGACAAGCTATCACCGAGTGGATTCACCGAGGCAGCTCACCGAAGAAAATCATCGGGCGTAATCATCGGGCGCACCCTGTGCCCGATGATTACGCCCGACGGCCGTGCCCAAAAACCGAACCCCAAATTCAAAAGCAAATGCGCCTAACAGGGGGATGGGTCGTTCCAGCCCGTATAGGGAATGCTTTATGGAAAGACCGGTTCCTGACGCTACTGCTCACCGCACTGATCCTGCTGTGCGTCAGTACGGGCGGCGCATTCCTGGGGATGTGGTATTACGGGGCGGTTATGCACTGACAGAACTACTTCCAGAACTTCCACCAAGGGGAGTGCGCCGGAGAAGAGATCTGCGGTGCTGGCTGCTCCTGTTTATGCTCCAGAAGCAACATAGCCTGACGAAGTGAACTGATATGTTCATCCCTGGCATTCACCGCCCCTTTAAGCCCGTCATTTTCGGTCTTTAACAACGCAATCTGATGCTGTAAATCTTGTAAAATATCACTGTTAATCGCTGTAGCATGACCGTCAACACTTACAGCGTTTTGTGTATCGTCCTTTACACCACCAAGCGAACCAAAAACACGTATAAGCTCAGACGTATCAATGGTTTTTACTTGCTTTCCATGCTTTACAACCGAGGTGTAAGTAAGTGTTCCATTGTTAAGCATCTTGTAAAGCGTAGGGCGACTGACATTTACAAGCCGAGCTGCTTCACTGATAGAGACTTTCGCCATTAGTTGCCATCCTCTGATTCCTTCAGTCGTTCTGACAAAACACGGTAAAGCTGTTCCGTATCCTCATGGAGCTTCTCGCAAAGGTCAGCCTCAGTATCGAAATCCAGGGCATTGAGCTTCTCCAGCAAAAGCAGAGACTGACCCTGAATGAATTTGGCCATATTCAGCGCAGTTTTTTGTTCTTTGTTCACGAAAACCTCCGTGTGGCAGTACCAAATGCAGGATCTGATGATATTCCGCTTCCTCGCTCATTCGCTCACTACGTTCGGTCATGAGTCTGCGGCGAGCGGTGGGATTCTAAGTAACAGATAACGTAGACGGTAAGCGTAACCAAAAGCCAGGGCAAGAACGAGAAGGACACGCCCCGCCAGGGCGTTTTTCCATAGGCTTCGCCCTCCTGACGAGTTTCACAGAAATCGGACGATTTCCGGTACTCAAATCAGAAGTGGCGAAACCCGACAGGACTTAAAGATACCAGGCGTTTCCCCCTGATGGCTCCCTCGTGCGCTCTCCTGTTCCCACCGTAAGGTTTACCCGTTGCATTCCGCCGTTCCTGACTGCGTGGTGGCGTTTTCTCATTCCTTCCCGTGCAACTGGGTTCCTGACAGGTGGTTCGCTCCAAGCTGGACTATCTGCACGAACTCCCCGTTTAGTCCGACTACCACGCCTGTTCCGGTAACTTAACACTTGAATCCAACCCGGAAAGACACGACGGATCGCCACTGGCGGTAGCCACTGGTAACTGATTAGAGGAGTTGAGTCTTGAAGTTATGCGCCAGTTAAGGCTAAACTGAAAGAACAAGTTTTGGTGACTGCGCTCCTCCAAGCCAGTTACCTTGGTTCTTCGAGCCGCAAACTCTTCGAACCTAAGAAAATAACCGCCCCGCAAAGGCGGTTTTTTTCTTTTACAGACAAGAGATTATCTATCTGATACGAAGATCTCAATAACTTCTTCAAAAAACACAAAATCAAGAAGGGAATCTAACGTAGCAAACCGTATGATTCTCTGCATTTCCAGAGATGCTTTTGGTAAATTGAACTAAGTTAGCCTCTGGGTTATCTTTCATAAGGTCGACAACAGTATCCTCATCAAAATGCTCCCAAAAGCCATCAGTGCATAACATAATCTCTTTGTTTTCATCATTTAAATCAAAAATTGAATGATTCAATGCAATCTCATCAGAACAGAAATCTATAAATGATGTTAAATAGTTTCTGTCTGGGCAATAACAAACAAGGTGTGGTATTTTTTTATTATCCACCCCATTTTCTTTTAAAGTTCTCCAAGCAACTGAGTTATCTTCTGTTAGAAGAACTCCCATTTTGTTATACACCCGACAATCCCCTGCACTATAAACATGGAGCTGAGTTTCATTTTTAAAAATAAAACATACGGCTGCCTTAACAGGAATTGACTTGCAATGTTTAATGATATCTTTATTAATATCACCAAAAAACGTACACTTTTTTAGTGTATCAGAGAGCAATTCCATACTGTTTTCAGCACAGGAATACCCATCCATAATAACGGCACCGAATATATCACCATGACAATTTATCTTAGATAAGATATCTAAATTTTCCTCTCGATTACCAGCACCACTAAAATTAAACACTATCATTTGAATATATCCCACGGGAGACTTTCATAGAAACTGGCAACGTGTTCATAAGCATCTTCAAATGGAGGTAATGATTTTACGGTTGAGGATAAATCTCCATATCGTTGACTAGAACGTTCGATAATCTCCGCATCTCTTATACCTTTAACATTCAAAAGATCATCTAATTCCTTCCCTTCACTTTTCTTCAAAAGGGACTCAAGTATTTTATATTTATCCTGCCGAGAAAAATCATATTTGCCTAAAAGATAATTGATATCATAAATATCTTGCTCACGATTTCTCTCTCTAACTTTCTGTTGTAAAACAGAACGATATTTCTCAGCCATCAAATCAGTTAAGCTGTAGGTTTTTACGTTATAATCGTTATCACCACCATCTAATGACAAGAAGTCAAAATCATACGTTTTCTCGTTAAAACTAAAATCGATGCTTATCACAGAAGGTGATTGATTGGATTCAAGCCTTTTCATTGCAGAAGTATTGGAACGATCGCAATATGCTATATTTATCTGTACTGTTGGAAATGTCCCTTGCGCATTAGGTTGGATTTTATGAGATTGCACCTTACATTTTATACCATACCCCAACTCGGCCTCAGCAACATCCATTGAGTCATTAAACGTATTGAAAAAGTTATCTAAATCGATTTCGGAAAGTTTTTTTTCAGTAGAAAAATCAATATCTTTAGTATACCTATCACTGCCATGCTTAACACCAAGAAGGGTTCCTCCCTTCATAACCATCATTTCATTCAAACTCTCCTCGATGGAAATAGATTTAAGTATTATATGCACAGCCTGCCGCATCAACCTATACTTCCCGCCAGACTCTTCGATCCAACTATTAATTTCTTCTTCCATAAGACTTCACCATATCAACGTTAATAGAAATAAACCACTCATCATCATAAAATGGTGAGAATGGACTTTTAGGAGATAATACTTTAGAACTCCCCCTGTATTTACTAGACTCTTGCTTCCATTCATCAATTTTTTTGTTATTAATCCCAATGATTCTATCAAAAATAAATCCAACTCTTGCTTTGTCAATGTGACGACCAAGTCTATCAACTTCCTTTATAATAAGAGGAGCATATTTTTTACCGTGTTCAATAAATGACTCTAATACATGCTCCTCACCACCACAGTAATCAGGCCGTCTAGTCATATCCATAAAAGTTTTACCTATAGAGGACACTCTAACTTGAGAGTTACGTGACTTCATTGGCTCAACATAGTTAGTTTCTTGTGTAACCAATATTTTTACCCCATTAACCTCAGTATTTCTTGGAAATCTAGGCATGAATTGTTTTGCTTCATCTATATATGGATGCTCTTTTTTAAAATCAAGATAGTATTTATTCTTCCACTGCTCAGAACTGCATGTTGTAAAATGAATTATCTTTGGTATTTTATCAGTGATGTTGTGCCAATCCATCGCTGATAAATAAGATAAGTATCCGTATGGGTATGTAGAGCAAATTATATCGTTTTCCGGAGCCCCATCGTTACCTTTAACAAAAAAAACCTCATAAAAGCCACCAATCAAATGCGGATAAGCATGATAGTTTTCGTTATCTTCAACTCTGGATAAAACTCCGGATCTTAAAAGTTTTGATATGTTATTTTCAAACTCATTAGCTCCTGCTTTACTCTTCCTGATTTGATATATCTTTTCACCATTATATTCTTTTTTTAAATAAAGGATGTAAATCTGCAAAGAGATATCTTCTTTGGTTATGACTGGTTTTTTATATTCGTTCAACAGCCAAGATGTTAGCGCTTCTTCGATAAGATACATTTTCAACCTTTGCAGTTTGGTCTCTAATAGAATATACGTCCTTAGGACGTATATTCTATTAGAGATAGATTGTCAAGTAAAAAACATTTCTAAACAATCACTTGCCTTTCTTTCGTTTATAATGTCCTATAAAATAAATCCTAAGGATTTATTTTATAGGACGATTGGGAAAAGTCAAGAAAAATATACTCGTGTAGCATTTACCATAACGCCTCATTGTACGCACCGCGAAAACGCGCTCAGTGCGGTTCCGGCGCGTTCGCCGTAAAAGACCGCCTTATCCCTGGCAGAAATGCCGCAAAACGCCCCTGATAAGTTTTAACCGTATGCATGACTATGCACGGCACTGCCTGGTGCCCGAACTGGCGTGAAAGAAACACCGTAATGCGGATTTATCCGGGTTTACCTAAGGCAGATGCGGAAATTCGCGCGTAAAAGCCCCATAGCGCACGAAGTCTTGTATGAGCAAGCCACCACCGCCAGATCAAGGGGACTTAGAACTGCTTTAGAATCGAGAGAAAGCCAGTCAAGGGCGCGTAGCGGCGAAGCGAACCCTTTACGGGCTGTAACGACCCCACCCTTGGCGAAGGGGGATGGTTCGCCACTGCGAGCCATCCTCCTGTTAAACCGGGTCTGACCTGTTTTTTGTGATACCCGTTCAGGGGATCATGCCTTCGGGGGGGCCGAATTCGAATGACTCAGCCTACTGAGGCAAGCCATCCCAATGGCGACTTCGGATTTGGGGGCAAAGCCCGCCACACCGTTAAGCTAGTCCTCAAGGACGACGCGCGACCAACCTCGTTACAGACAATTCCACTGGTTTTTTATGAGCGGGAAACGCACAGGAAAAAACAGGGGTAAAAATTGGCTTGTAAGGGGGTTGGTCGCGCGTAGCGAGACGGTGTGGCCGCCCTTCAGGATGTTATGCAGCGTCCAGCGGAATAATATCCTGTGTCGTTCCGATGGCGGCGTCCAGCAAGCCATCGGAACGCCAGAATTAAAGGGATTTAGCGACTC
>NZ_JABXPB010000004.1:0-6317 GCF_014103115.1 Enterobacter sp. RHBSTW-00901 | reverse complement strand
GACCGATCTGAGCACGCCGCTGCATGTCCGTATCCAGGATCCACTCAATAATGAAAAGGGTCCGTTCAATACGACCAACTTCACGAAGCGCAACTGCAAGGTTGTTTTGTCGTGGGTAAGAAGCGAGCTTGCGCAGGAGTTGGCTGGGCCTGATTTTGCCAGCGGTCATCGTCGCGGCACAACGGAAAATATCAGGCCAGTTCGCAACGATAAGATCCTCCCGGGCTTTTCCACCTACCAACTTGCGTAACTCCCTGGGGGTCGTATCGGGATTAAATACGTACAACCGCTTCGATGGCAGATCCCTGATTCGCAGAACGAGATTGTAGCCGAGCAGGCTACTGGCTCCGAACAAATGGTCGGTGAATCCTGCTGTATCGGCATACTGTTCGCGAACATGGCGACCGACCTCGTTCATCAGTAGTCCATCGAGAATATACGGTGCCTCGCTCACGGTCGCCGGGATCGACTGACAAGCGAATGGCGCGAACTGGTCGCTTACGTGAGTATACGCTTTGAGGCCGGGAACAGAACCATATTTGGCATTGACCATGTTCATGGCTTCGCCATGCCGCGCTGTCGGGAAAAACTGACCATCGCTCGATGCTGACGTGCCCATCCCCCAGACGCGTGACATCGGCAGTTTACCCTGCGCGGCCACCACAATTGCCAATGCCTGGTTCATGGCTTCGCTTTCAACATGCCAGCGGGCAAGGCGTGAGAGCTGCCAGTAATCATGCGTGTTTGTAGCTTCCGCCATCTTACGCAGGCCCAGATTGAGCCCTTCAGCGAGCAGGACGTTGAGCAGACCGATCCGGTCGCGACATGGAGCCCCGGTTCTCAGATGGGTAAACGCATCTGTGAAACCAAGGGCTGCATCAACTTCAAGCAGCATGTCGGTAATCCGAACGGACGGCATTCGGCGATACAGATCCAGTATGAGTGCCTCGGCACCATCCGGCACGTCTGCTGTCAACCTGTCGATCCGCAACGTTCCATCTTCTATGCTACCGTGCGGAATAGTGCCGTTACGGGCAGCCCGGGCCAGCCGCTTAAGAGCGATCGTGAGTCGCGCCTTTCTGTCTGCCAGCCAATCCTGTGGGTTGGAAGGCACGGCCAGTTTTGCATTTTCCTGCGCCGCGATCATCGGCACCAGTACCTGCTTGAGGTCACCATAGCGGCGCGAATGAGCGAGCCAGACATCTCCGGAACGAAAAGCATCCCGGAGGTGAAAGAGTACCGCCACTTCCCAAAGACGGGTATCTCCTTTTTCCTGAGCTCGTAAATGACGGTTCCATTTGGAGCTGGGCCGCAGGAAACGCCTTTCTGGCGATGCAACACCTTTCATCTCTCCGATCGACAAAGCTGCTGCTACCAATGGTCCGGCGACCGGCGCGGCTTCGAGCTTCAGACAGCGCAACATGCGGGGCGCATAACGACGAAAGCGATGGTATCCCTGCCCGACATATGCAAGAGGCTCATCGGCTAGCGTGTTGCTGAGTTGAGTCCCTGTCGCTACCAGTTGAGCGAGCCGGTCCCATGCAACCGAACTGGCGACAGCCATCTCCAGCGGGGTTCCGTCACTGCGGGCCTCAAGCAACGAAGCTCCCAGCGCGGTGAAGGTACGGATCGTATCCGTGAGTGTGGCTTTAGAGCCGGAAATTGTTTCGTCATGCTGGCGCTTCGCTTCCCGCCAGGTTTTTCCTACGATCCTGTCATGGGTTTCGACTATGGCATCAGCAATCGCCGCTTCCCACTCCACAACACAGACGGCAAGGATCGCCCAGCGGCGGTCCGAAGTGATGTCACGCAAACCGTCGGTGAAGTAGCGTTCACCCTGCCGACGCAGCCGGGCAATGCGATGGGCAGGTATGCTGGCCAAAGCACTATGATTGATATTCAGGGTACGCAGAAATTCGAGCCTGTCGAGCAAACGGTTAGCAGCAGCCGAGTTGTTACCAACCTCGAAGTTGCGAAGCCAGATGAAACGACTGATATTGCCGGCGAGCATTTCACTCAGAAGTTTGTCCAGGTGATCGCGAACATCCGCTGTTAAATTTTCCGCAATCCGCGTTTCAATCCGCCGCTCAGCGGCGACCAGAGCATCCGCGCACAAGCGCTCGATTGTCGATACTGCGGGCAGAATGGTGGAAGTTTCCCGACACCGCACAATAAAACGATGAGCAAGATCCTCGTTTGATCTGGCATCTTCGGCCTGGCCGAAAGTCCACTCCCGCAGATCACGGGCACCACGGCCCGTGAAGGTCTTGTAGCCGTAAATTTCGCGCAGCGTGTCCATGTGCTGCTGACGGGTTTGGCGCCGTGTGGCATAAGTGAGAAGCGCATCAGCCGGAACTCCAAGCTGAGCACCGACGAAGGAAAGGACTTCACGCGGGATCATCTCACCAGGAGCCAGTGCACGGCCCGGATATCGTAAGGCACAAAGTTGCAGGGCAAAGCCAATCCTGTTTTCCGGTCTGCGGCGCTGCCTAATGTTTTCCAGGTCATCATCGCCCAGCGTGTAGAACTTCAGTAGCGACAGTTCGTCCGTGGGCAGATCGAACAGCGCTGCTCGCTGCCGTTCGGTGAAAATATGGCGTCGTGACATACAAATTCGTCCCTTTTGAAGTATAGTCTGTTTTGGACAACAGCCAGCCCATATAAATCAGGGCGTTCCGATACAAAAATCCAGGAGGGTTCAATTGGGACATCGTGCCGCCATTTACTGCCGGGTTTCAACAGCGGATCAGTCTTGTGAACGCCAGGAATTTGATCTGCGAGCCTTCGCCGGCCGTGCCGGCTACGACGTGGTGGGAATATTTAAGGAAACAGGTTCAGGAACTAAACTCGACCGGGCCGAGCGAAAGAAAGTCCTGGCGCTTGCCCAGTCCAGACAAATTGATGCAATCCTGGTCACTGAGCTTTCCCGGTGGGGGCGCTCGACGCTCGATCTGCTCAATACGCTACGTGAACTGGAGAACTGGAAGGTTTCCGTGATAGCCATGAATGGAATGGCGTTCGATCTTTCGTCGCCGTATGGACGAATGCTGGCGACGTTTCTTTCCGGCATTGCGGAGTTTGAGCGGGATCTCATCAGCGAGCGGGTCAAGTCAGGCCTTGCTGTTGCGAAGGCACGTGGTAAGAGGCTTGGTCGTCAGGCCGGAGTGCGACCAAAATCAGACCGACTTTTGCCTAAGGTGGTTGCGATGAGGGCCGAGGGACGCAGCTATCGCTGGATCGCACGCGAGCTCGGTATCAGCAAGAATACCGTCGCTGACATCGTGCAACGACACAGAGCTAACGCTTAGGGTGTCATTTCGCCCTCAGCCGGAACCGACCCCGATAACGCCTCACGGGCGCGCAGTTTACTGTGCGGCCGTGAGGCGTTGGCCGTTTCCCGCGGAGGAAAGTAAGCAGAGGGAAAACAGGAAGATATTGCGTACATGTTTCACGTACTAAGCTCTCATACCAACAGGTAGAACAAGCATTCAGAAAGCAGAAGGAAAACAAGCGGGTTTAGTGCCGGAGGCGGGTTTCAGAGGGGATCGGGCAGAGCCTGACCATCGTGATTTGGCGTGCCGGCGGTACTCCAAAGACACATCTTGTCCCGCTGTTTTGTGACATGGGCAAACTGGCTGTGGTCACAAATCATTCCCTGTCCGCTGCTTTAACTTTTTTAATCCAAGAACGTCAGGTGACGTCATTTTGCGGCGTTCGCCCTATCCTGCATCGTATTAAAAAATGCAGCTATGGCGCGTACGGAGCCAAAGATAAGCCCGGAGATATTCCGCTTCCTCGCTCACTGACTCGCTGCGCTCGGTCGTTCGGCTGCGGCGAGCGGAGGGGGTAGTCACATCAAAGAATAAAACAATGAGGGGCGACGGAAGAAGAAAAGGCCGCGGCGTTGCCGGTTTTCCATAGGCTCCGCCCCCCTGACAAGCATCACAGAATCTGACGCTCAAATCAGTGGTGGCGAAACCCGACAGGACTATAAAGATCCCAGGCGTTTCCCCCTGGTAGCTCCCTCGTGCGCTCTCCTGTTCCTGCCTTTCGGTTTACCGGTGTCATTCCGCTGTTATGGCCGCGGTTTCTCATTCCACGCCTGACACTCGGTTCCGGGAAGGCAGTTCGCTCCAAGCTGGACTGTATGCACGAACCCCCCGTTCAGTCCGACTGCTGCGCCTCGTCCGGTAACTATCATCTTGAGTCCAACCCGGAGAGGCACGACAAAACGCCACTGGCAGCAGCCACTGGTAACGGATTCGCAGAACAAAGAAGTGTTGAAGTGTGAGGTGAAGTACAGCTACACTGTAATAACGAATTTGGTTTCTGTGCTCTGCGAAAGCCAGTTACCTAGGTTCAAAGAGTTGGTAGCTCAGCGAACCTTGAGAAAACCACCGTTGGTAGCGGTGGTTTTTCTTTATGTGATGATGAATCAATCAGCCTACCAAGTCAACGAGCCGCGCCTCCGTTGACAAAAAAACAAGATCTGTACATATTCAGAAAAAACAACGGATTGAGGCAATGGCACAGAACCCATTTAAAGCACTAAATATCAATACAGACAAGATTGAAGCTGCCCTGACACAGAATGGCGTCACAAACTTTTCTTCTAACGTGAAAAACGAAAGAGAAACGCATTTATCAGGAACATATAAGGAAATAGATTTTTTAATAAAACTAATGCCATCAGGCGGAAATACCACTATAGGAAAGGCATCAGGGCAAAACAACACTTACTTTGATGAGATTGCCGGCATTATAAAAGAAAATTGTTTGTATTCAGATAAGAAAACGTTTGAATATACCATTCCAAAATTCAGCGATGAAAACAGGGAAATGTTATTTGCATTTCTTGCTGAAGAAAGCATAACAATAGAAGAAGATAAAAACAACGATCCTAACTGCAAACATCAATATATCATGACCAGTGGTAATGGTGACAGGGTCAGAGCGAAATGTTACAACCGTGGTTCAATTCAATTCCAAGGTAAATATCTTCAAATCGCAAGTTTGATTAATGATTTCATGTGCACCATACTGGACATGAAAGAGATTATCGAACAGAAAAATCAAGAATTTAATGTTGACATAAAAAAAGAAACAATTGAGTCAGAATTACATAGTAAACTTCCAAAAAGCATCGACCAAATCCATGACGACATCAAAAAACAGCTATCCTGCTCGCTCATAATGAAAAAAATAGATGTTGAAATGGAAGATTACTCAACGTATTGCTTCTCAGCCTTAAGATCTGTAGAAGGTTTTATATATCAATTACTTGGAAGCGTATGCAACCCATCATCATCAAAGAATCTTGGCGAATATTTCACTGAGAATAACCCGAAATATATAATCAGAGATATACACCAAGCAACTATTAACGGTGAAATAGCAGAAGTTTTGTGTGAGTGCTACACTTACTGGCATGAAAACAGGCATGGTTTGTTCCATATGAAACCAGGTGTGGCTGACACTAAGACAATTGACAAAGCGGAATCTATTGAAATTATCGATACTGTATGTCAGTTGATAGATAACGGCATAGCTAGGTTAAGATCATGAAAAAAAACAAAAAATATCAAATAGAGGTGATGAAGAATAAAGATAAAACCTTATTCATTGTCTACGCTACAGATATTTATAGCCCGAGCGAATTTTTCTCTAAAATCGAGTCTGATTTAAAGAAAAAGAAAGTTGGGGGTGATGTTTTTTTTGATTTAATAATTCCTAATGGTGGAAAAAAAGACCGTTACGTCTATACATCATTCAACGGCGAACGATTAACAAGTTACATACTAAACAAAGTTACGGAAACAGATAAGTATAAATCTTTATCTGAACGCTCAGCTTCGTTCTTTAAAAATAACTTCGATAAGATTAATGTAAACCTTCTATCTAAAGCCACATCATTTGCTTTAAAACAAGGCATTCCAATATAAAAGCAATTCGGCAGATATTTACCATAACATCTCTTGTCCGCACCCCCGGAAAGGGGTCGGTTCCGGCTGAGGGCGAAATGACACCCTAAGCTTTCGGTTCCTTGGGCCAAAGATATTCGCCAGTCAGTAGAATGTGCGCCCAGCCCAATGGGGATATGTGGGGAAGAAATTCAGGGGGAACATCCAACCCTTCGTTCCGCCGCTCCGTGACGGCATGACCAAGATGGACGGTATTCCAGTAAATGATCACCGCAGTCAATAAATTGAGCCCAGCGATTCGGTAGTGCTGCCCCTCTGTCGTGCGATCGCGAATTTCCCCCTGCCTCCCGATACGGAGCGCATTTTTGAGCGCATGGTGGGCCTCTCCCTTGTTAA
>NZ_JABXPB010000002.1:0-282123 GCF_014103115.1 Enterobacter sp. RHBSTW-00901 | reverse complement strand
CGTCAGCTTTCCAGTCGACGGCTGATTGAAGTCGGGAATAGCGTCCTTGAAAAGAAGAACTTCATTCGAGTTCATCGTGTGGATCCCCCAGTTTTATTGTTATTTTCCGGGTATCTTGGAATGCCCAGTCCGGGCGAATGTATCACGGTGATTTTTATTGATCATGAGAAATAGGGGTCATTTAGTCCCCATTTATCGGGTATTGGTTTTTATTTGTACTAAATCAATACGTTATTTCAGAGATGAATCGGATAAATGTCGTTGACATCAAATTTTTGATCTGCTGCCAGTGTGGACAAAAAATGAATACCGATCACCTATTTTTGAGATTTGTTACGTATGATTATGTTTTTATTTGATGTTTTCATTAGCACAGCAGATGTTGATAATTAAGTTCCTTTCCCCTTCCAATCCCACCGTTATTCCCTTTGAACACCACCAGCTACCAGGCTAACCCCACCGACAGCCCTTCAGAGCTCACTTTTTTCCCTCTCAACCCCACCGGGGCAGGTCTTCAGAGCTTACCAGCTGCGGGTTTGCGGGAGCGGGGATCTTTTTGGTTCTATTTGGTCTTAATCTGGATCGATCTGTTGATCTACCCGGTGGATATGTGGATTAGTTGAGTCACGTCCTTGTTACTCGGTTGCTTAAATTTGGCCACTACGAACTGTCTCAATACCACTCTGAACAACATCCCAGTTGATACCGATATCACCATCGTGAGTTCGGTCTATCAACGCTAAGGTCGACTCAGCTTCGCTAGCTGAAACCTGCGGCATGTTTCGGTCTATTGCTAACTCCTGAACATCAGACTTGTACCAGACACGGACTAGCACCTTTTCGTCAGGGTTCATTTTTTGCAGCTTTGCGATAATTTCTTTTGCAGTTGCGTACATGTGAGTGCCTCTTATCGTTTTGTTTACACAATCAGTAAAGCACCGAGTCAGTAGCTGACGAAGGCAAAAAAGATACTTTTCCACAGGACAGTTCCAATAAAGAGATCCCAAAGGTGCAACGGAGTACAAAAGAGATCCCTGTACGCTGCAAGCCGCATGGTTACTGGGCTCAAGGGCATTTTATGACAATGGTAATGACTTTTTTGACATTGGTAATGATTAAAATGACATTGGTAGTGACTATTTCGACGTTAGTAGTGAGTATTTGTGACAATGGTAGTGAGTTTTATTGTGTGATCTGAAGGTATAACTCTTAAAGAGTTTTGAGTATATTTCTATTATAATTCATATAGATACCATCTATCACCTGTATGATGAAACAAAATTATTAAAATCTTATCCACTGTTTTCTATACGCATTTTCCTTTCATGCCCGTACATATTTTCGACAATTTAGCTATTCGATGTTGATTTAACTCGAAGAGAGAATTTATCCCCATTTTCCACAAGGTAGTTCCAATAATTAGTACCTTACGAGTTCCCATAGATCACAAGAGATCCCCGCAGCTCGGAAGCCAGACGGCACAAGGCCTGGAAGCCAATCGGTGACAACGGTAGTGATTATTTTGACATTGGTAGTGAGTTTTTTAACGGTAGTAGTGAGTTTTTTGACAACGGTAGTGATTGCGGCGACAATGGTAGTGATTTTTTAAAGGATCTTTTTCACCGGAATTGATCCTTTGTTGATAAACTACGTATGTATTTGTTTTTATGTGAATTTCAGAGTTTTATATTTAGTCGTGGCGTTTTTTTAGCCTGGACTTATGCACAATCTGAGATCGTCGCAGAGATCCCTTAAGTGACACTGAGGGCTTTGGGCGATAGTATTCAATAATCTGTTGATTAATACAGTCGATAAACCACTATGACCAATGAGAAAGATTCTGAGCAGCAAGGCCAGATGGTTACCAGGGCTTTCTCTGTAACAGAGAGAGAGACAGGTAAAGAAATTATTTTACGTCCTAATAGCAGCAGGACGGTTCAGTCTATCGCGCTCATGCGCCTTGGGTTGTTTGTGCCATCACCAAAAAGCGTTGGCCGTCAGAGTCGTGAATACAAAACTGTTGGCTTTGATGCCACGAAAGAACTACAGACACTTTCTTTGATGGAGAGCGAGGGTTTCACCAATATCTCGATCGTGGGTCAGCGCCTCGATATGTCTGTTGACTTCAAAACGTGGATGGGAATCATCCGAACGCTAGCTAACCATCCGATTGATAACGATAAGATCAGCCTCAAATTTACTGAGTTTCTGAAGCTCTGTAACCCTGAAAATTATCGTTCCTCTACCGCATCCCGTAAGCGTATCGACGCGTCGTTACGCAGGCTGGCATCCGTGATGTTGTCCTTCACCAGCACCCACTCGTCAAAGGTGTATACGACGCACCTGGTGCAGTCTGCCTTGCTTGACCCGGACTCTGATCAGGTAGAGCTACAGATAGACCCTAAGATATTCGAGTTGTATCAGTACGACCACAAGGTTTTGATGCAGCTGAAGGCTATCAAGGAACTGGCGAAAAAAGAGAGCGCACAGGCGCTTTACACGTTCATTGAGTCACTTCCACCAAATCCAATCCCGATCTCCTTAACGAGACTTAAGAACCGATTAAATCTTAAGACCCGTGCCAACAGCCAGAACGCCACAGTACGTAAGGCATTGGAGGAGCTGGCATCCATTGGTTACCTTCAGTACACCGAAGTAAAAAAAGATGGGAAGGTTTATTTCCAGATCCACAAACGCGATCCTGATTTGAATCTGAACAATATCCAACCACCACCTGATGGTGATGGCGAGGGTGATGCTGATGAGGAGAACAATGGCACGTCGGGTAAAAATAATGGTGAGCCACTGGAAGGTGAATTGTGCCCACCAGATGAGCCCATTGATGGGGATGAAACGTTAACCATCCATGACTTAACAGCTGAAGAACTTCACTACATTCGCAGCCTTAGAAGCCAGAAAAAGAACAATCCCGCCAGCTAGCATTCCCTCCGGGCTGTCAGATGACGGCCTGGAACCCTCCCTCCCTGCACATCGTCAGAGAATCCTGTTTAGCTTAATGACAACGGTATTGAGTGACGCGGTCACTACTGTTGTCATTGCGGGGTGACCACTCATGACAATGGTAATGAGACTAGATAGCTCACTACTGTTGTCATCATCGACATCTCTCCAGACCAGCTTCTCAGGGAAGGTCTTACACCGCTCACTACCATTGTCGGAATCGCCGGTACAGACAAATCGCTGATACCCATGACACCATGACATCGGCAATGAGTCTTGGCAGCTCACTGCTGTTGTCATCATCGACAACTCTCCAGAGCAGCTTCTCGGAGAAGACCTCATACCGCTCACTACCATTGTCGGCATCGTCAGTACGGATTTATCGCTGATTCCCATGACACAATGACAACGGTAATGAGTGATTTGACTCACTACCGCTGTCATTTGCTCCCGGCGCATTTGAATGACCACTGTATTGACTAAGAATACTCACTACCGTTGTCATTCATGATTCAGACCAAGTTCTTACTGCTCCACCAGCACAATGACAACGGAAATGAGTTCTGTTGGTCATTACCGTTGTCATATGCATTCCAGGTTAATCAGGCCTTTCAGGTAGCTATGGTAAGGATTCACTCGCCGTACTGTCTGCTCGTACTTGAGGGGCGGGATGAATGACCGTGGTAGTGACCGCGTCACTCCCTGCCGTTGTCGTTGTATGAATACATGGCCTGTCGGTGACAATGGAAATGAGTCCAACCGCTGTCGTAGCTAACCTGATTGGTCAATGACAATGGATGTGATTTTTTCAAGTCTCTACCATTGTCATCGTTTCCAAGTACATTTCAGTGGGGTCGTTCCGGCGATGACGAATCAAGTGAGTGCGGGATCACAACCATTGTCGAGGCACAACTTGCCGGTTGTAGCCATACCGAACGCTGCGACAACGATAGTGATCTCGATCACTCATTACCGTTGTCACCAGGCGGATGGTGAAGCACCAGAATCACTACTGTTGTCATCTAACATTCTGCTACCCATGCAACCAATGACGATGGTAGTGAGCAACGCCGTCTACTTGCTGTATATAGGGATAGTATGATGAGCCATAACAATGGTAATGACTCACTACCATTGTCATAGTTCCTGTACTTGATTGCCGGTAACCAGACAAGGGTTAACCATTAAGTCACTACCGTTGTCATTACAGAAAGGTACTTTCCTTAATTGTCATTACCGTTGTCGACCATGCACCCTCTTACCAGTAGTAACGGTTCGTTAATTATGTGAAGGTGATCATTACCATTGTCACTGGTTACACTCCCGGCAGATTCAAAAATCGAGTGACAATGGATGTGAGTTCGATGCGCAGGACGGCATCTCAGTGCCGATGGCAATAGTTATGAGCTGACCAGACTGGTGACAACGATAATGAGCCAAGCATTGAAGCCCGTTTGCTACGACAACGGTAATGATTAGGCCTCACTACCGTTGTCAGACACGATGCTTACTTCGGCCAGGTAAGTTCATCCCACCGGGATTTTAACCAGGCAGGGTTTACAGGTTTTCTTGTCGGTAATATTGGCCGAGCTTCATACGCGATGAGATCGTCATCCTTAGCCAGGATAGTGGGGTGGAAATGGATTGTCAGGGTGCTGGGATTAATCACACACAGGCCGTTGTCGTATAACCGATGTATGTCTGCCCGAAGCCACAGGCCATTACTCCAGTGGTCAGAGCCCGCTTTATGATGCTCAATCAGATGTGCTGCTTCTCCCCTGCATTTTGTCTTCACACCGGTGACGACACACCGCTCCATGCAGTTGAAGTATACCCTGTCGCTGAATTTCTTCTGATCAGGACGGGACATCGCACCGTACCGGCGATATCCAAAGCGTTTTGGTGAGACTTTCTCATCCAGGTCATCGTCAAATGAATCCTGACTCTCAGGCCGGAAGGTCTTCAGACGAACTTCCCAGCGAATGCCGTCACGTGCAAATTGCTGCCCTACGCGTGGGTCATCATCAGGCCAGATAGCTATTCCCTTAGCTTTAACAGCCAGCCGGAACTGGCGGGCATCAGCAGGGGTTCCCGTGCGGGTTAGTGTCATAAATTCATGGACACTCCGGTACTCCACTGGTTCTCCTGATGAGCCAGCAGGCCTGGCGAGAACCTTGTCTTTAATATCGCGGGCGAGTTTATCGGTTTGATTTTTATCTGAAGCCATGTGAGCTATGCCATACCGGAAGAGGGAGGCATGAATAATGGGCTGTTTTCCGAGGATAAGCCATAGATACTCACTACTGTTGTCATTCTTGTCGATGACAACAGTAGTGAGTCTGGTTGGTATGCATCATGTCGAAATCGGAGCACCGGTGACTTATCGAATAGTCTGAACTGACTTGTAATGCGCTTGTGCAGGGTGGCCATAAGCCGTATTCGAGCGTGGAACTTCGAGGTGACCCGGCATCCATCCGGTCGTTTTTGCAACCCAGAAACAGCGTTCCTCACCGTCATCGGTAGTGACTCTAACACGACAACCTTCAAGCCCAATTAGTTGGGGGGAAAGATTACCGGGGCAGCATTTCCGGGAAGCGTTAGCATATACCTGCCCGCGCCGCATGAGTTCTGCACATTGTTCAAAATGTTCTTCTGTACCCAGTGCAGCTACTGGTGCTTCAACGTCCATCCAGTCAGCTACGGCGGTTGCTTTTGTATGCAGGAGATCAAATCCGTAGCTTGATAGAATAGAGCCACATTTAAGAACATAGAGCTGCTGCTCTTTGTTAATGTTTTCGAGTTTCATAGCCGCTCCTGTTAGATTATCGTTGCCTGTTATTTAAAACATGGCTTTTCAGTAAATAAATAACCACACCTGCATGACGATTGGGACGCGATAATAAATAACGAGTATCTATTAGCTTTGAGTGCCGAAAAAACCACAATCCATAAGTTGCTCACCAACGGTATTGTCGAATAACATATCGTCTACTGAAACTTCATAGCTATTCTCTGATGAAAAATATCCAGCGTTATCATAGTCGACTTCTAAAGCGTCACCATCAATAACCACAACCTCAGTATTAACGAAAAGATCATCAAGGTCTGAAATAACCTCAATATCTTCACTCTGTTCATCGGTAATGACAATGACAACCATATCATCTTCAAACTCGGAAGCTGATACTTCATCATATCTTGCTGCAATTAAATCTGACATATTAGCCTCCAGTTGAATGTGATTGCCTATATGTCTATATTACCACCCACATGCTTGTGACGAAGTGATTTGGCTTATTTTTAATCGTTTAAAACAAAAAAGCCACCCCGGTTATTTCCTTGGTGGCTAATTGATATTATCCCTCGGCTAGTTCCAGCGCTTCCTTCTGGGAAGTGGCTTCACCGAACCAGACCAGATCATAATGCGTGAAGTCAGTAGATAACATGCTCCTGACCCGTTGTTCCTCTGTTGCCACAGTGCGGCTATAGACAGCTACACAGCGCTCTCTCTTCCCGCCCCGCAATGATGAAGGGCTGTTGAAAATCGCAAAACACATCGTTTCCGGCTTAACGTTAACCCCGCCCATTTTTTCAATGACGTAATCATAGGCAATTTTTTCAATGTCATAAAATGAGCCGTCAGATGACACCATTGAATATTTCAGAACAGTACCCCCCAGAGCTCGCTTAATCTGGTGCTCCCTTTGCTGCTCGTTGTTCCAGCGAAAGGTTTGACGGCTGCTGGGGTGTCCTACTTTCTGTTCCGCTTTTGCACGTGGGCTATAGCCGTCAGCAATGAGTGAATCCATAAATTCACGCATTGATAAAATCTTACCGTTATGACGAATTTGTTTGGCTAGGAAGTTTTCAATACGTTTTTCGTTGGCTTTTTGAAGTGTCATTTTTTCTGGCCTATGGTTCGTTGTCGTTATATTCAGTAAACCATAGGTCGTTCATGTGACGAAACGTGTATTTATTCAACCCTATCTTCAATTATTTCGGTCATTAGAAAACGCAAATGATGATTATCGCCATCAGGATTGATTTTGTTTTTGTGATAATCCATTACGCTTACATTTCTTGCTTGTTTGAAGTGGTAATTATCCATCGCGTTTACAGTTTTCTCATAGTAAGCTTCAGCTGAATAATCCAATAAACTTCGATAATAGGCAGCGACAACATCCCATCGACGATTTTCCGATGCTTTACATAACTCTTCGTCGTCACCTATTGCCGCTATGATATAACCATATATATAGCCAAGACATATGTCATGATTAATGGCTTTTCTGAATAATTCGGGAGAATATACCATAAGTATAAAGCCTAAAGACCTATGTATAAATACCCTGCTGTCATGGACTATTTTTCTGTCATGTTCGATAGCTGATGGCGCGTTATCACCCTCAAGAGTAACAGGTTCAGGTATAGAGACTGACGGTTCCGCCCTCTCCTGTTTTGTTGCGCCAGCGAAAAACCTGCTTATACGTTCAAACATAATGTGTCCTCCGCATTTTTGACTCAGTATAGCCAGGAGCACTGGCCCGTGTGCGGGAACGGAAGATGACCGTCGATATCCCGTTGTTACTTAACCAGCCTTACCGTACTATCAGGTGAATTATAGTTCACGTGGATTAACCTATGTACAAACCCACCAGCGATGAATTTAAAGCAGAGATGAAACGCAAAGGCTGGACGCGGCAGGCGCTGGCACAGCGCTGGGGCAAGTCCGAAAGATGGATAAGTAATATTTCAGGTAATGAGGAACGCGAGCAGCATTGGAACGATGCGCTTGCAGGACTACCAGTATTAAAAAAAACCAAGAATAAGTGAAGTATAGTTCCCTTTTTTATTGATTAAATGTGAACTATAGTTCATGCTTTCTCGTGTGTTCGACTTCACTTCCCATCGAGGAGCAGCAGGCATGAACGTAGATCAGCGGCAACGTATTGAGCAGGAAATTGCCCGGGCAGCAGCAACCGGGTTGATTGAAGCAGGATATAGCATCTCGGTATTCGACTCAGAAGAGATTGTGCTGAAGCGCTCTACGAACGTAGAACGTATTGTTGAAGCCATGTTCTCTACTGATGAAGACTACTTCTATGCTTATCGCCCTGAAGAAACTGAACGTGCAGGTTACGTCCATTTTGTTTACGGCAATGAGGGATGGAATGTTATCAGCGATAACAGCCTGTCGCTTGAACCGGCGCTTGAAGCCGCTACTGCTCTGTCTGAGTCTTATGCCTGACCCTCAATGGCCCACTTAGTACTCGCAAGTGGGCTGTTTCTTATTCATACCCCATATGAATAGCAACATTATCACCACCTCGTGCCTATCCCTTTCTCCGTTCTTCGCCCCGGCACCAAGCCGTTCCGTTTTGTAATTGATGCCACAGCTGTAACGCGAAGAAATAAAAAGCCCGCTTGCAACGACTAAAGCGGGCTTTTTTTTATTCATACTGCATATGATTAACGGTCTATCCACCGTTCAATAATCCCATCAGGTACATCGAAATCATTGTCGCGGAAGAAATCCTTTTCGTATTTTCTGGCCTGCGGCATCGTCTTGAGTACGAAGAGGATGGCATCCTCCTTGGAACTGAACGAAGTCCGCGTAATGACGTGATCCGGCGCGTGAATGTGGGAGAGTGCCAGGCTTTCTTCGGTTCCTGGCTTACACAAATCACACCAGTGCTTATGCCAGAATGTCTCACCATTCTTCTTCAGCTTCGCCCCTGGTTCACCGGTTGGCGCTGGGTTAATAACCACCTCAAGAATATCTACCGGCTCATCTGCATCTCGCGCCGCATCGCCGAGCAGTTGATCGATAAGCAACTCCCCGGCTGAACTGACCAGGTTGCTGGCTATCGTGAAGAGACGGTGTAAGCCGCGATCTGCCTCTTGCTGAATCAGCGCTATCTGCGATTTAAACGATACCATATGCGTAAGCACAGCATGGTTAACGCCGAAATCAGGCCCATATGTCTCTATGTTTCGGTCTGCGCTAAAAGGGGCCATGTCCGGGCGCTGTTTTGTGCAAAAGAGACCCAGACTTGTTTTCTTATTGGCAAGATTATCGAGCTTACCCTCTTTGACCTCGTAATTTGAAATCAGACGGTGGGCTACCCGGGCCTTGAGTGCCTTATCATTCAGATTCTGATAGATATACTCGACCGCAGAGCCGCGTGTACCAAGATATAAGTATGACCACTCCTCACGGTCGACAATAAGACCAATCGGGATCATCATTACTGGCTTTTGAACGATCCCGCCAGTCGGTCGGTAGAAGTTCATTTCTTCAAAAGCATTAATCCACAATTCTGCCAGCTCGCTCAGACCTTCCTGGTTGCTGGGATTCAGACGCTTGAGAGTCTCACGGCCCAGTTCAATGTCTGCCAGAGCTTTAAGTTTCCGGTCGTAGCTTTCAAATACAGACTTTAACCCTTTCCACTCATCCACCAGCGGCCATTCTTTGAGGGTGCATTCAGATACGCTCAGTTCGTTAACCAGAGCCCATGAGCGAGATACCTCTTTCACACCGGTACGCGTCAGACTCAATACCACACGTATAGCCCATTTGTGTTTCTCAGCTGCATCGTTTCGTTCTTCAGCTCGTGGGGCTACATACAGGCCCAGTTTGCCGTTTGGCATTACCACAAGCCGTAGAGGAGAGTTTCCAAGTTGCTCACAGTAGCATTCAATTTGCGGGATGCTTGCATGACCTCGCCATGCAATTAAATCCATCATGGCAAGGAGCGCTTTCCATTGCTTCTCATCTTCCAGACCACTTTGGAGGGATGCACCTCGGTTTGCGCAGCGCCACGTCTGAATCGTTTTATCTACAGCCGCAACCCGGTCATTTTCGTCACCGATGTTCCCGGCGTTTAAAGCCGCCAGCATTTTGCTTCGGTATTGTTCTTCATGCGTTTCTTCCAGCTTCAGCAGTGCCGCAAGTTCTTTGAAGAGCCGGATGTAATAAAGATGGTTAGCCCGGATACGCCGGTTGTGAATGTAATATTCGAGATCGGCGGATTTCACCGTGTCCAGGCAAAGATAGCCAAGGCTATCAGAGGTTCTGAATTTTGAGAGGCATACCTTGGCATTGAATTCTCGTTTGTCTGACTTCGCATTACGGCTGTAGGTGTGCTGAACGACTGGCACATCAACGTAGATCTCTTCATTCTTCTGGTATGCCACGCTGGTACTACGGCTTTTAACGAAATCAACCGTGAATGAATGTCCCCGGTAGCCGTTACCTGAATCATCCTTAGCTGCCCCGGGTGCGGTAACCGGATTAACGACCTGTCTCCACTCACAAAAGACGCGTGAACCAGAACGCAGGTGCTGGTTCGCCTGCTTAATGTAGGACTCCAGCGATGGTCTGGTATCGGCCTCCGGGTCACTCAACAGACCGGTTCCATCTGCGTCATGAATAAAGCGGCAATATTTCTCCTGGAAGTCCATCGAGATGAAATTAATGTTACTACTGCGATCATAGAATTCGCCAAACAGGCGCTCACGCTGGTCGAGCCCGCAGCAAAGGATCAGGAAACGTTTATAGTGCAGCGCCATCTTTTCATGCGCCCGCAGCCGGTCAGTGTAAGCTACATCGCGGAAGGTGATGCGAGAACCGTCAAAACCGCGAAAAAGCGCGTCCTGCTCGTCACGTTCAGGGAACAGCGTATGAGCGCCCAGATGAGATTCAACCGGGCTGCATACCTGGTAAATATTTTCGCCGTCTCGTACCAGCAGGAAGACACATCTGTTTTGAAAGTCTTTGGCCGCAGCCTCCCACGGATCCTGATAATTGACGTGCCGTCTGGTGACGGCCATAACCAGTACGCAACGTTGGGTCGGGAAAATCTGCTCGATTAGGCCCGGGTGTTTTTGCAGTGCCTGGTCGAATAAATCTGCTTTGGTGAAATCGAACCAGTCTCCCAGATCCAGATAGACAGCGAGCTCCTCATCCATCAGTAGCTTTTTCTGGACAAATGTCAGAGGAATGTCGCTCGGGGCTGAATTGCCTTTGATTATCGTGTTGACGACAACATCTTTGCCGATGAAAAGATCCAGAGACGCAATCCCTTTCATCAGCGATTCAACGTTCTCCCTGCTCTCTTCGAATGCGGCCAGCTGCGCCGCAGCCATTTCCTGGTAATAGGGTACGACGGCCTGAACGGCCCTGGTAATTTCGTTATTCTTACCTTGTAGCCATTCAGATTGTATGACGGCCAGTTTATGTCCATGCCGAGCCGCTTCCATCATTCCCTTAATGCTTTCCTCATTGACACCGGATGTCAGCGCATTTTCTAACGGGCCGGTGGCGAGGTTTGTGTACTGGTCAATCGTCGCGGGTAGAGTATTGAGTTTGTTCTCGCTTTTTTCTGTCTGCTCTTTTTCAAGGCGTTCCGCAATGATCTCTTTCATGCGTTCAGGGTTTGTCATCGCCTCGGAAAGTTCAACGGTCAGCTTCTGAGCCAACTGCTGGCAGGCCTGCACTTCACTTTCGCGGACTTCTTTCGAGTCAGCAGCAAAGGTGAATTTGTTAACGAAGTCATCAAACAAAAAGCGGTGCTGAGTGAAGCTACGGGTAGTGCCACAAGTGCGGCCAGATTCATCGGTATATTCAAACCGAATGTGTTGGCCATGTTTTGATGGGTGGGTGCGCAGAATGACCGTATGCAGTTTGTTGTCGACCCAACGCAGCGATTCAATCAGCAGTACTTCGGAAGCGGCAATGTTCTCTTCAGCAATGGCTTCATTTGCCCGCCAGTACTGACCGCCTTGAAGAGAATGGAAACGTTCAATTCGCTCTACCGGTTGTTCAATGCGCACGATACCCGTCATTATGATCTCCTTCCCCCGGCTTTAGCCATGTTGCCGCTATTGTACTAGGACATGGTGTTTCTAATGGCTTAAATGGGGGACATATTGTTTGTGATACTTTGATTTTATCGTTGGGGGGGCAGGTGACGAATAGCTCTGGGGGATGAAAGGCAACGAAGAGTTGCCTTTTACGAAAAGGAAGATGCAGTACGAATTGCGGGTGGTCAGGAAAGAGGGTTTACCCAGCCTTTTCCGGTCACGAACTGAATTTTGCCAGCCTTTCTTAGCGCCTGTAACCGCCGGTCAAGAATGCGGAATGGCATCGGCTTATTCCTCTCCTCATCAGCGAGTCGGGAACACTCACCAGCTACGTCTGGAAGCATAATCAGTGAAAATGGAACCGGCTCTTTGCCGAGTATTTTCATGATCGCACTGTCCAGAACGGCGTACTTGTTTTTAGCAACTTGCATGTTCACTGTCCCCTCTCTCTATAGCGTGGTGATCGGTTCGCCTGATACCTACGGAACACATTCCGGTGGGACGGCCTTATTTTTATCCTGCCAACGTAGAGCAGCCTTAATACACTGCTTACACGTTATTTCACATACGTAAGGCCCGTACTCACCATCACTATGGGTGGCTGGGTTAACCCAAAGCTTGCCGTTACTTCCACCTGCGGCGGTGCAAAGAAAATCCCCTTCATTTCTGACCAGGCGCCCATCACGTATGTCCTCAAGTAAAAGCACGTGAATCACAGTTCGCCGGTTTATACCGTTACCGCTACTGTTTTCCGTCAGCCCGGAAATCACCGATTTGAATCCGCTTGTCCATCGTACCGGAAGATACAAACGAGCGTTTCGCTCTTGCGCCTGTTGCATCAGCTTCATATCGAGAGCGGCCTTTTGCTGTCGTTCTTCTTCTTGCCGTGTCAGACGTTGTCTGGCCTGTTCCTCTCGTCGGGCCCGGCTATCAATCTCAGTTTCAGCTTTAATATCGAACCGGTCAGGTGTAAGAAACAAAGTCGCACCTACCGGAGGGAGTGTGCCCTCCACCAGCAGCAGGTTATCCTTTGTTGCTTCCACATAAACTGTTCCAACCTCGGTAACCACACCCGTTTTATCTTTTTCCCCCCGGAACCAGAAGGGCGATGGGTAAGGAGGGTATTTGAGAACGATCATAATTTTTCCTTTCTGAAATACCGCATCGAGTTAATTTACTGGTTGTCAGAACGCAGTAATGTTATTTCTGATTTTGTTCCCGGTACTTCATTACGATATCCATTTCCTGTTGAGTTAATCCATTCTGAACTGCGGCCCGGCCTTGCCATATGTGAAAGAGCACCTCAAGAAAGACCCTTTCTTCTTCCTCTGATACTGAACCACTTGAATCAGGTGAGTAATCATCTTTCATAAAGCTATCGAACAGAACTCTTTCGCTGAGCCCCGCTATAGCAGGTTGTTCGCTGTGGGTCAGCCAACCGTGATGCCACGAAAACATGCAGTAGGCTGCTACATCACGTGGATCACCTTTTGAAAGGTGTCGGTGGAGCTCTTTGAGGCATTCATCCTTCCAGTCAGATTTTGCCCATTCAGCCCCACGACCATACTTCTCCTGGGCCCGGTAAAGCTTACCCGCCATCTCAGAGGCGAAGTTAACTACAAGCTGAGCTGTTGCATCGTGTAAACCAGCAGGGATCTTTACGAGGTGATTTGTGAGGCCACACTCATTGATAACTACCCGCAGACCACGCTTTATCTCTTCAACATCATCGGAACCAATTGCACCCTCACCAGATGCCGCGTGGAACGCGTAGGCCATTGCGTCCGTTATTTCTACCGATGAATCAGCCTTTTCGCCTGACGTACACGTTTCTTGAACCAGCTCGCCCTTCTGTTTGTTGTCCAGCAGACTAATCATGGTGTTTTTAAGTAACGTTGCTTTTTTGACGGCTTCCATATTGCCGTTCTGCAAAGCGGTCGTAATCTCAGTATCTATCTCGTTAATGCCTAGCTGAAGCTCTTCAGCACTGGCATAGAATATATTTACGATTTTTGTCTGGCGCATTAATTTTCCTTTTCAATAATTTTATGTCCAAGAGAATCAAGTATTGCAATAACTTGGTCTCTGGAATATGCAGGATAACTATGATCTGCAAAGCAACATGCAGGGGGTGGCAGTATGATTTTTTGTGGGCTTTTATTTCTTAGTTCCTTTAACTCCAATAATATGCTGAGTAATTGAGACGCTTTCTTTTCCATCGCATCAGCTCGGCTTGGGCTGATAAGTGCCCTCTGCGCATATAGCAGTTCAGTTGTAGTCTCAGTAATCATCGAGTCGAGTTTTGCAGGTGTCAGTTGCTCCATTTTTCCACCGGTTATTAATGCAAAAATTGAATTCAGACCGTCTCTTTTGAATAGACAACGTTTTTAGCGAGTTCGAATACAAAATCGCTTACGAAGGTAAAATCGCGCCATACCAGCACACCATCTACCTTATGCCGCAACTCAACCTGAGTGGATGTGTTGCTATACTTAGTGACCTTGATGTCCCAATCAATGAAACCACCAGCATTCTGAAGTTCAGTGACAGCGGCTAGGTTTTCCTGTTGCTTCAGGTTGTAGGCCTCGTCTGAGTCGTCGTTCTTCACAAGCTGGATTTTTTTGAATACCATGCGGAATCGGTCGGCCAGAACTTTGCCACGCATTTTTTCAACATCATTAAATACCTGCTCGACGTATGCACTCATGGTTTTCCTCGTGACTTTAATGATAGCAATTACAAAACCCGTATAGCCTGATTAGGCTCTGTATTTTTTAAAAATTAATCCGTGAGTAACATTATTAACTGCATTAAACCTACGACGAAATTTAAAAGAAGACAAAATGTGCTTGAATTTAAGAAATATTGAATTCGTTTAGTTTATCTGTTAAAAAAATACTGCTATTGAGCACCAAAAAAGGTGTCTTCTTACAGCGGAAACAAAAAACGCTAGAAAGTTACTTTTTCCTCATTGGAAGGCTTTTTAAAAGCGTTTCCATCGGGATGGCTTCGACGGATTGTTTCATTTTCTCTGGTTCTACTCCAAGAGATGCCAGCTGCCGGTACAGTACTTCCCGTTCTTGCAGGAGGCTTATCGCCAGCCGTGATATTGCAGCGGCGTTTTCCAGGGCGATTGCAAGGTTGTTTTCGGATGGAAAACTATCCCATGTATCCACTATGCCTTTTGCCAGGCACACGGTTCGCTTAAGCGGCTGAGGAACGTTTAATGGGTTAACGCCGGGTGGCATACCGGACAACTGCCTAATCAGTGCTCTTCCTTTCATTCCATCAGTTCTGTCTGCCATAGCAAGACCTCTATTCGTTGTACGTGGTCACTTCGGCTGAGTAGCAGTGCTGCTGATAACAGGCCTCTGTCTGACCAGACAAAGCGGTACGCAGCATTACGGTAGTTCCGGGTACGGGCGCGGATTTTGACCCGGGCGGAAAATCACTTAGCTCTACACTGATTCCGGCATGACCCGAAAACAGCACTGGGTTTTCACGCATTTTCATGCCGATATTCTGGTTACCATTTGCAATGCGATACATCACTTGTTCGATAGTAATCTGAACAGGTTCGTTGATCCGTAAAGGCCTGTTCCCGTTGCTGCCATTAGCCTGGCTGCACAGCAACAACATAGATGCTACTGTCGTAATAGCAACAGAGCCTAAATAGCTGCGCGGAATAGTAGATCACTGAAAGGGAACTCAGCCCGGATTGTGCGATCTGATCAATCGCCAAACCAACCAAAATCACCAACCGGACTGAGCGATGCCGATCATAGTACCAATACCCCGTGGCGAACGACGCCTGATGCAGAAAGCTATTCATAAAACGCGTGATAAAAATCATGCCCGCAGACTCACGGCCATGCTAATGCTTCATCGGGGTGAACGGGTCAGCGATGTTGCCAGAACTCTCTGTTGTGCCCGTTCATCCGTTGGTCGCTGGATTAACTGGTTTACGCACTCAGGTATTGAAGGCCTGAAATCCTTACCCGCAGGGCGCTCCCGACGCTGGCCTTTTGAACATATCTGCACCCTGTTACGTGAGCTGATAAAGCATTCTCCCGGCGATTTTGGTTATCAACGTTCACGCTGGAGCACCGAATTACTGGCAATAAAAATCAATGAGATAACCGGTTGCCAGTTACATGCAGGAACCGTTCGCCGCTGGTTGCCATCTGCGGGGCTTGTATGGCGCAGGGCCGCGCCAACTCTGCGTATCCGTGACCCACATAAAGATGAAAAGATGGCGGTAATCCACAAAGCGCTGGATGAATGCAGCGCAGAGCATCCGGTATTTTATGAAGATGAAGTGGATATCCACCTTAATCCTAAAATCGGTGCGGACTGGCAGTTGCGCGGACAGCAGAAACGGGTAGTGACGCCGGGGCAGAACGAAAAATACTATCTGGCCGGCGCACTGCACAGTGGCACGGGTAAAGTCAGCTACGTGGGCGGCAACAGCAAAAGTTCAGCGCTGTTTATCGCTCTGCTAAAGCACCTGAAAGCCACTTACCGGCGGGCGAAAACAATCACGCTGATCGTTGATAACTACATTATCCATAAAAGCCGCGAAACACAGCGCTGGTTGAAAGCAAATCCCAAGTTCAGGGTAATTTACCAGCCGGTTTACTCGCCGTGGGTGAATCATGTGGAACGGCTATGGCAGGCACTTCATGACACGATAACCCGTAATCATCAGTGCCGCTCAATGTGGCAGTTACTGAAAAAGGTCCGCCATTTTATGGAAACCGCCAGCCCATTCCCCGGAGGAAAACATGGTCAGGCAAAAGTGTAGCGGTATTAGGCGCAGCTATTTAGTGAAAGCATGATTTTCATTATTTTCCCTTTATTCCAGGCAGTTAAGCCGCCTCACAAAATTCACTCTGACCAATGCTTGTTAAACCTGACAATTGCCACAGCCTGATTAACCGCATCATTATTTTGATATGGATCCGTAACGCGTCCGCGTTCTGAGTTGCCAGTTCCTGTATGTGTATCAGGCCAAGGCTCAACTCTTTATGGCTATTGAGTTCATAAAGCGCACGTCGATAAATATTGAACATCTCACGAGCCACCAGCGATTTAAGGACTTCCGGTACTGAAGCACAGTGCGCGAAAGCTCGGGCCCGCTCCTGTCTCCAGTAGCGGCGCAGCGCATTTGATGTATCAGGTTTGTTGCCCACGTCACTCATCACAAGACACCAGGCATTGGTCTGGTTGATCAGGACAGTTTCCAGGCTGTTTTTGCACAGCGTTTTCTCGTCCATAAGCTCGTTATGGCTTTCCTGGCGTAAGACGCGATGCAGCCAGAACCCAAATTCTGTCATGCGGGTCATGTGGTACTGGATGGTGAAAGCGAGGTTAGCCCACCATTTAAAACGAATGATCCGGGCCTCCAGCGTTCTTTTCAGAACATGCTGGTATTTCTCGGTCGAGAGGATGCGAAGGTCTTTTCGAGCTGTGATCCCTTCCATCGACTGGAATCCGGTCAGGCCGAGTCGATGGTAGGTTTGACCACGCTGCATCATTTTGTGATACAAGGCTGACTTACCTTTGCACAGAGATACCGTGCCGAAACGCAGGTAGAACTGCGCCGCGCTCCCAGCGGTGTACGCCCCGCTCTCAATAGCAGATTTAAGGCGTGGGTATTCCACCCATAACACAAAGCTTGCAGACTCTTCATCTACGGTAACTTCGTTATCTTCGCTGAAACTGACAACACGACGGTGGCCGTCTCTTGTCTTGATGACACGTGCGGCGCGTTCGTCATCTCCGCCGTCGAAATAGGTCATTTCCGCAACAGGATCAGCCAGCCCATCAAATAGTGAGTCATCGCCAAATTTCCCCACCTTCAGCCAGACTGCTTTAGGGATTGGGGACTGAGGGACTACAGGCATCGTCGGTTCATCAGTCAACAGATCCAGCTCGCCGTGGGCCCAGACGCGGTGGTAGATCTCCAGTGCCCTAAAAGGCTTGTCATTGAAATGATGGAAAGCCCACATGAAATCGACATGCACAACGGCTTCTTCGCTGACGATGCGGAACTGAGGCCGGGACATGCGACGGTTATGCGCATTGTCTTCCAGCAAGCCGTAAGCGAGTTTCTCGGCAACGTCATCGGCGCGTTGCTGCTCTACGTAGTCGGCGCTACAGCAGATGTGTAACAGACGTTCCAGGAATTTCGGCGAGTATACATCTGGCTGGATCTTAATATACCCACCTTCGTATACCGTGCGGCCCACTGGATGGCGGTCTTCCCAGGCATAACGGCGTTTGGCAATGAAACGCTGAAGCCGGTTCAGGATAGCCATATAGCCATATTTCTCCGGGTCGGCATTCAGCAGGTTTTCCATAGAGCGGTCGAGCCCTACAGCCTGGCAAAGGTAACAGCCAAATCGTGAACCACAGGCGCTTTTTGCTTTTTCAGAACCCGTCCAGACACATTCGCCCGTAGCCTCTTTGTAGAGCTCAGCAGTTTCATTATTGTTAGGCAGGTAACTGGGTAACGCAAAACGAGCCTCATCCCCGGACGATAGCAGGAATTCCCATACGTTCCCCTGATGCCAGTGACGGATCGGATAGAGCTCACCGCCCTCTTTTGTCTGTTTAACGTCTTCAGCGCTCCCGCCTTTTTTTTCGATGTTCATGGCACGGGTTGTGCTCTCTGCATCACGGGAACCCAGCAGCAGACAAACGCGCTGACGAACGGCTTTAGGCAGTCCTCGCATGTACTCGGCACGGGCCCGACGTGCAGGATCGACCTTCAAGTCGATCGAGCACTGTCTGGCGGAACTATTTGAAAATGTTGGCAATCCTCGCCCTGAAAGGATGCGGCCAGTCCACCCAGATGTCAGTCCAGGCTTACCAATTACAATGCTCAGCGGTAACTGGTGCTTTTCAACGAATGCCTCAAGTTCGGCGAGTTTTGTGTCTGCCAGCCAGCGGACGGCTGGATTCTCGATGCCCGTGTCGGTGTGGATCACATAGTGATGCTGGCTGATGTTTGTGCCATTGCGGGTAGCCCTTACCAGCGCCATCAGGAAGAGGTGCAGAACGCACTCAGAGTCCTTTCCTGATGAATACGCCAGGCTCATAGTCCAGCCGTCAGTAAGCGCTTTATAAATGGCGTTTGTGCCGGTGGTGATAAGATTGGCCATGCTCGTGCCAGTGCTGGCATCGACATAATTCAGGTCTTCGTCATTAGCCAGTGTTTGCCAAACCGTATCCCATTTATCCCCGGTAAGGATTGGGGCAAGGGTCGGTTCTGATGTGCCAAAGTCGATTACCTGTTGCATGGTTCACCTGTTTATTTATTCGTTTTGTATATTTATTTAAACACGGGCGTACCAGCTGACGAATAAGGCCAGCGGTATTATTTAATGATTTATTTAGTAATCGGGGATGGAAATAATTGATCAAGACAACTCATTGGTTTGCCAATGGCATTTGTGAGCTTTAGAATTTCTCCCGGCGTAACTGCCTTAAGCATTTCAGAGCGCCCTTCACGGATATATTCATCTACAGACATATTCCGCCATCCTGCTTTTGGTCGATTACTGCAACCTTGCCAGTTTGAATCAGCATTATCCCGACGAAGAACATATACATCGATAGAGCGAGTTAACCCTGCACCGAACGCAGCCTGAGCAGTAATTTTCACTTCAGATCCATCCTTGCGTTTAATGACCTGCGATATACGCGTGATTAACTCTTCAGGTGCGGATGCGTTGTTCTGAGTTTCATTTGTCATAAAACACCTCGTGAATATTGTCCGGTTTGTTTACTTATTAAATCACGAGGCATTCGGGTGACGAAGTGATGTTCAGAAAGATACTTTTCTTTGCTGGAGCAGGCTTAACCGTTGGTTGTCTGGATGCTACCATTCATAAGAAATGACGGTTAGCGTATCACTCACCTGTTCTTTGGTGATCTTTGGTTTTACCGGTTCGGGTAAAATTGTAATCGAAATTTGAATAGTTGCCGTTGCCTGTTGCTTTTTATCACCACTATTTCCCTCATCCTGTGCCAGTGCATTCCATGAAACAACGAATAATAAAGCTGAGAGTATCGTTTTCATTTTACACCTATATAAAAGATTGCTGTCCGTAGAACCATTATCTATCGGGCCAATCAGCTGGCGAAATTAAACAGTCGAAAACCTTTAATTAAATATCAGGATAAGGTCAGTAGCTTTTATGGTCAGTCGTCATCATGATACTCAGGGCCACCATAATTATCAAATCGAGACCATTGACCATTAAATGTGAGACGTACTGTCCCTATAGGCCCGTTGCGCTGTTTACCTATGATAATTTCGGCTATACCTTTCATATCGCTATTTTCGTGATAGACCTCATCACGGTAAATAAACATGATCAGGTCAGCATCCTGCTCAATGGAGCCTGACTCTCGCAAATCTGAGTTTACCGGACGTTTATCGGCACGTTGTTCAAGCGAGCGGTTTAGTTGCGATAAAGCGATTACCGGTACATTCAGCTCTTTTGCCAGTGCTTTCAGAGATCGGGAGATTTCAGCAATTTCCAGAGTTCTGTTGTCAGATAACGACGGTACACGCATCAACTGAAGGTAGTCGATCATAATGAGGCTAAGCCCACCGTGTTCGCGGGACAATCGACGCGCCCGGGAGCGAACGTCCATAGGTGTTAGGCCAGAGCTGTCATCAATGTAAATGTTCTTTTTTTCCAGCAGCAGTCCCATTGTGCCGGATAACCGGGCCCAGTCCTCGTCATCGAGCTGTCCGGTTCGGATGCTGGTCTGGTTGACGCGTGATAGCGATGCCAGTGAGCGCATCATGAGCTGTTCCGTAGGCATTTCCAGGCTGAAAATCATGACGGGCTTATCGTTTGTCAGCGATACATTCTCGCAGATGTTCATTGCAAACGTAGTTTTCCCCATTGAGGGTCTGGCAGCGATAATAATCAAATCCGAGGGCTGTAGACCGGCTGTCTTCTTGTTCACGTCCACGTAGCCGGTATCAACTCCAGTGACCCCGTCATGGGGACGCTGGAACAAGGCTTCAATCTTGGTAACGGTTCTGTCCAGAATGCTGCTGATATTTTCCGGCCCACCGCTTTTATTTCCCCTTTGCTCTGCAATCTGGAAAATCCGGCTTTCTGCAAGATCAAGCAATTCGTCACTTGTCCTACCTTCCGGGTTGTAACCGGCCTCGGTTATTTCGTTGGCAACTTTTATCATTTCCCTGATTACGGCACGTTCCCTGACGATCTGCGCGTAGGCAATTATATTTGCCGCACTGGGCGTATTTTTTGACAGTTCTGCCAGATAGGCGAAACCGCCGAGACTATCCAGCTTACCTTCTCCCTCGTTTTCGATGTGCTCAGCGAGGGTTATCAAATCAATCGGGAATTGATTCGCAACGAGCGATCTCATTGCAGAGAAAATTGAGCGATGCGGTCGAGAACTAAAATCCTGCTCACTAACGATTTCTGCCACATCATCCCATCTCTGGTTTTCAAGCATTAACCCGCCCAGCACGGACTGTTCCGCTTCTATCGATTGCGGAGGGGTTTTTAAGCTGTATTCAGCTGTTTGCTTTGTCTCACCTGTTTCGGTAAACGAGATGTCCGCCATAGTCATAAGTGGCCTCAGAGGTTCTGGAATAGCTTTTGTTTTTGTAATTGTCGTGCGCATTCCGATACCAACTCCGGGTAACTGGATGCTATTGCCTTTAGAATTGCTTCAGAGAGCTCATTCGCTTCATCAGAGCGGCCCACCAGCCTCAGCTCGGCTACTGTACCGGGGTCGCAGTTTGTCAGGTTGGCGCGGGCGTAATTGACTTTCAGCCGCGCCAGAAATTCCACCCCGGGCTTGCGCTTCACCGCGTGGACAGAAAGTGTTTTTCGGCAAAATCGACCAGCTGTACGGCGTTCGTGATGCTCCAGAGCTTTTGCTTCCAGCTCCTGCCCGGCGATAACGGTCACATAGAGGCTACTAATCAACGCCGATACATTCATGCAGCAATCCCCCGCTTATTAGCCAGCGCAACGGTATCCAGAAGTACGAAGTCATCAAGCAGGTTCAGTCCTGCGGGCGTCTTCTGATCACGCCATAGCGCATCCAGTACATCGGTGTCTGGCATTCCCGTTGGGATTAGGCTTAGAAGTTCGGATAACGTATCTACCTGTAGCATGTGGCAGATAGAAGCCAGCATTATTCCCTCTGACGCTTTATCCATAAGACCACCGATCAGAATCTGAATTTCCGGGGTCATAACAAAATGCTCATAATTGGATTTATTGAATCGGCACTGAATGAGTTTATAACCCTTGAACTCAGTAATTAACTCCTGAAGGAATACATGCAGCATATCTGGTTTTGTTTTTCTAATAGCCGCTACCTGCATTGCAATTTTTAAAATGCCATCATCAACTCTTTCGTGCGGGCATCCTGCGGAGGAATAAATACTTTTTGCCTTTTCGAGCCAATTTTGCAGCTCGATATAATTAGTCTGAATATTCAACGCGACCCCCATTGCTATCCAAAAAAGTCTATAACCCTGATATTTTAATGCGCTCCTGTCTATCATCGAAAAATTTAAGGCAGCAAAATGCGGCCATTTATATGTGCAAAAATATGAGCCGGTTTATCCGGCCCATCAGAATGAAAAGGAATTTTATGCAGGTCTGTTAAAGACCTGCTGGGAGGTTAGTACACCGGGTGCAGCTGAGTCTCTTCAGTTTCACCATTCTGCTGGTTAGCGCCATCGGTATCGGCATCAGTCGCATCGTCAGCACCGCCGTTGTTTTCAGCACTATCACCGTCGTTGTCACCATTAGCTTCAGCATCTTCTGCCTGTTTTGCTGATTCCAGTTCAGCCAGGGTAGCCATCAGAGTACGGGCCATTTCAGGAGTCAGGCGTAAGACGACTTCTTCCGGCACGGTTTCCGTAATTTCGATCTGATTTTCATGCTCACCTTCCGGCTGCGGCGGGATCTGGTCGCGCAGCTGGCTCAGGGTTGGCAACAGGCTGTCGAAGGTTTTACGGATAACTTTCGGTTTCAGGCCAGTCTTTTTCTTGGAACTCACGAATTTGGCAGTGACGCGGGTTTTCCCAGCTCCTTCTGCCTTTTTCAGGGATTCCATCAGGACTTCATACGGGTCGCGGTCAGTACCCTGACATTCGTTAATAACGTCAACGGCAACGTCACCAGATACCTTATCTTCTTTCACCAGCATCTTGATGCTGAAGTCAGCGTTTGCCAGCACGATACTGCGGCGAACGGTGACCAGAGAGACACCCAGACGCTGAGCAATCGACTCAATGGTGTGACCCCAGCCAATCAGGCGCTTGAAGCCTTCAGCGCGTTCCACCATCTTCAACTGAAGGGAGTTGGCGCTCTCGATCATGTTGTAGACTTCTTCGTCCTTGCCGCCTTCAAATTCCTCGACGGTGATTTTCTGGAAGCTCGCGCCCTCAGCAATCGCCATCATCAGGCCAGCAAAACGGTGGTGGCCATCAATGATTTTCAGGCGGGTTACGCCTTCCACTACTACTGGTTTAACGCGGATGACAGGCACTGACTGAGGACGTTCCAGATAAGCGTGTTTGAACATTACCGCACGGTCATAATTTACGTCGCGGAGGTTCAGTCCCTCTTCCACAAACAACCAGTACGGGCTCACCGCAAAGACGTTGTTACGCCCGATATCGGCTTCTTCGAACTGTTCCGTATTGCCGCTTTTACGCGCTTTGGTTACGAAATCGCTCAGTGCTCGGAGTGATGATGGCGCTTTGTCTAAGCTGCGCATCAGTACCGCAGCGCCTTCCAGATTTTCCAGGGTACGGCTTTGTTCGAAGATAGCTTTAACGTCGGTGTTCATGGTGTTTCTCCGCTTTAGTTATTGTGTCGCGAGGTTCGTTGCTTGCTGTAAATCCAGTTAAACACACACCAAACAGGTGACGAAGCGTATTTGGGGACAAAATGTCTCTTTTTTTTCGGGTACATAAAAAAGCCCTGTAATCCAGTGATTACAAGGCCTTAGCTCGTAATGATGACATCAAGATGGCGACGTTTTTCGATTTTGACCGCATTTTTCATCAAAATTGTCATCACTTCATTTAGTTTTGAACTCTCCCCTTCCTCATATGAACCCCAAGGTAGGAATGGAGTAGGACTATTGATATTGAATGCAACGCCCGTAGGGCATCGCCATGCAGTTGGCTTCTTTGAGTCAGGTTCCCATTTCACCAGGAGTATTGGCGCGTTACAGTCGATGTCATCGATGGCTGGTATAGCCTCATATAAAAACACTCCCGCATCATCCCCACTGAAGAAAGCTAGATGCTTATACGCGCTGGCAAAAGAGACTACGCCCGCGAAAAGGCCCACAACGATGAGGTTAAGGTTCGATGTTTTGTGACGGATACGTTTTTGCTTCAGGCGAACCATTGTCAGGGCTGACAAGAAGATAGCCACCAGCCCCCCGGCTCCTGCGAACCAAACGGAATTGATTTGCAGGAAGGAAATCAAATCACGATGCTCTCTCTGGTTTTCTTCAAGCATCAACGACACAAAAGTTGTTGTTACTGGCATTGATATCAGGAATATCGTGATCATCACTATTGCAAAAGTCTGTATGGAATAGCGGTCTCTATTTTCCTCTATAACAGAATTAAAGGATAACAGATAAACAAATGTAAATAATAAAATGGAAAGAAGGTACATTGGTTATGCCTTTTTTTGGGTTATCGCTGAATTCTTTTATTTAATTCTGTTCTGAAAAATGCATACAAGAACTGCCACCCATCACCATGAGCCGTTCTGAAATCTTTTTCAGGGAGTACCGGAAAACCAAATTTAAAATTATCTTTTCCAGTGTGGCGCTGGCAAAAGTGCGCAAGCTCATGTGCCACTACGCCTTTGATATGATCCAGTTGATTGATTGAATAAAATGCTCCGATGTCCTTACGCTGCTCTATATGTGCGTACTCATGGTAGCGATAGCGCGGTGTATCACTGTCAGGATAAATGGACGATGGTGAAATAGTGATTGAGCTCCTGCCGCCCCATGAATGTTTGGCACTCCAGTTGACCCGAACTTCAGGCGCAGGGCCGGTGAAACCATATGCCTGTCTATAGAGGTGCAGAAGATACCCTGAATACAGAAAAACAACTTTCTCCGCCGTCATAACGCGAGAAACGCCATAGCGAGCAACTGCCCTATCTCTGGCTGTCAGAACGGGGGTTTTTACCCGTGGGGAGAATAATTTTGTTGGGCTGAATAGCCAGACTTCTGAATCGTCATCAGGCATATCCAGTATCACCTGAATTTCTTCAGGCGACCCAACTCGTTGATGCCACCTTTCAAGATTATCGTCCACTTCATTCAGGCTGATTAAATCATCGGCATTCTCGTAGAATAACCAGATCAGCGTTCCTCGTGGGAGTGCTTTCTCAGCTGTAATATGTGAGAGGATAATTTGACGTGGTGTCATCTTATTCGCCACAGTTCCCGGATGCTTCTATCAGTTTTATTTTTGTTGCTTCTGCCGCCTGCATTTTTTGTTTCATCTTCTCAATGCTAGCGGTCACACGGCGGGCGCACCATTGATACGCTGCCTGACGTGATTCGAAAAACTCATAATCCGCGTGCAGGTAAACTGATGTGCCGTAGGAGACGGACATACGGTAACCCTTCGGCGTTTCATTGATGACTTCCCGTTCTTCTACACAGTTTTCAAACTCAGGGACATAATCCACGAATCGACGACGCAGAATGCAAAACAGCACCTTTATTTGGTTTTCATCAGTCATTTGTTATCCTCGTTATTCTTCTTATTTATCATCAACCTTTCTTAATTGTCGATGCTGAATACGGCGGAGCGGATTTCACGCTTGGCCTGCTGACGGGCGCGGTGTTTGCTTACACGAAGAGATCTATCGTATGCATTGTTTTTACGATAGCCACGCGAGCGGCACAGTGAACAAGTGCAGCCTTCTACTGAATAGAAAATCCCAAACGGTTTCATAAGTATCACCTTTAAGCTTGATAATAATGTTTATCATAGCTGGAGTTATTCAGGTGACGAATAGTTAAGGGGCGCGTTTTGCTTGGGTTTTTACACTATCGTTTATTGAGTCGATGAGGTCGGAAATAGAAAGGAGTTTTCTGCCAAAGAATAGTTTTCGTCTGGCTTCTATTTCGTAGCGGAAGGGTTCAATAATTTCATCTTCATGCATGATTACGAAACGATAGCCGTTATTAAGGAGTTTATGCAGCTTGTTTGTTTTTTTTCTTATGGGACTTAGCTTAAACATTGTTATCAACTTCTCATCATGATCACCTGAATTGTTATAACACAGTTATTTCCGACACGCTGCTGCTTTTGCTGAAGAACTCGGATTGCTTTGGGCTGGGCCAGCAGGTTGTATGCCGGGCGAACCCGGCATCGTTATCACAGGGCTTTTTCTTTTCTCTTTCGTTCTATCCCACGAAACATCGCGCATTTCCGCACAATATCCAGTGTCGGGATGCTACCACTCCCCTGCTCTTTCACGCTCATTCGCAACGTGAGCCGTAGCAACATCTTGATGTCACGTGGTGGAAGTTCTGGGTAAGTGTTTACAAGTGATCTGACCAGTTCATCAGGAATGTTCACGCCAAAGTTCTCACCCATAATCTTCCAGATCTTTTGGGCATCTGATTTCTCCGGCACATCATAGTGAATGATTGCAGCGCATCTTGGTATGATAGCCTCATCGATGTCACTACCCCGGTTGCTTGTCATGAACATCAACCCATCGAAATACTCCAGTGTACGGAGGAACTCCGCAACGATGGCATTTTGAGTCAGTGATGCTCCACGCTGCATGACAAACACATCGGCTTCGTCCAGAAGCAGGACACAGTTCCAGCGTTTAGCCCGGGTCAGAATCGTCCGCAGATTTTTCTCAATGTCATCGGCGTTGGTTCCCAGTGCGCCAGCATGAATTGAGTACAGGGGCCGTTCAATGACCTCTGCATACACTTCAGCAGTTAATGTCTTCCCAAGTCCGGGTGAGCCCACGCACATGATGATGTTACCCGCGCTTTTCCCTTCAACAATATCGCTGGTGAAAGCGCTGATATCCGTGGTCAGTATATCGAGTAAATCACGGTGGTCTTCCGGCAAAACCATCTTTTTTGGCAGTTCTTTATCATACTTGTATGGTTCTACGTTATTGGCATGTATCCAGATAAAGTCTTGCAGCGAGAGATCAAAATAACGCTGCACAGGAATTTCGGGTAAAAGGCCAAACTGGTCATCTTCAAAAAGAGGCGACTCCACTTCTGCACCGTAGGCATCGCACTCACTATCAGGCAAATCGTGTATCAGTTTATGCCCTGCTATTTCCAGATTCCGGTCGCTGTAGCTATACGATTCCATTCTGACAGCCCTGCCGGTTGCTTTAAACTGATTGCCAAATTGCCCGTCGACCACTTCCTTAAACCGCGTTAGTTGTTCCAGGTACTCTTGTTTCAGCTCATGCGTTTCATGGTAGATATCACGGTCGGCCAGTGTCTTAGCGACACTGCGCCGCGCCACCTCATTAGGCTCGAAATTCAGGGCGGTAAGCTGGGTTCCGTAAACCTTTTTGGAGTGCGAATATTCGCCGAACCCATACCAGCTGATTTGTAACAATAGTGATGGGGGACGGTCAGAGTTTTTTTCTGATTTTACTTCTTTTATTGCTGTAACAAGACCGGGGTACAGGTTGCCGTCATGACCGCGTCGGTATATCCAGCCATCAATTCGATTTGACTTCAGATACTGTAGTAACACACGACCGAATGCCGGAAAACTGCTCACAGGCTTATCGAAATCACCTTCCAGTGCAGTGATGATCGATTCAAGAGCTCGTCGATTTTTTGACTCTCCATCACCACGACATGCCTGTAAAAGTTCATTCAGATCATCCCGAGATAAACATAGCGGATCGACGGCAATCTCATCGTCAGAACTACGGTGGCTATAACGATTACGTAAAGCCTCAAATGTTGGGCTTGTGGTAGCTTTTAGTGTTTCTGTTTTTATCGTGAGTGCCATAGCCGTCCTCGTCAGTAATTTACTTTGATATGCCTTAAGTTCACATGGAAGGGGCAACTTCGAACGCATTAGGAACTCTGATCCGCGAGCCTATTTCCAGTTTAATGGTTGCCTTTACGTATTCACCCTCCTTCAGATAGGTGATGTCTTGGTTATGAAATGTTGACTTTTCATGTGTAGCCCACCATTCCATAGAGCTTGGGATTTTTAACGTTAGCCCAAGATGTTCAGTGAGATAGCATACTCCCATGTTTGAGTAGGTCTTAACGGGGTTCGGGTAGAATTGAAAGTTACCCTCTACGAGACAATCAGTACGAGGATCGATGAACGAAAGGAAAACGCTAAAAGTACCCTGACGTTTTAGCTCGGCGTAAGCCTCAAGAATCGTGAAACGCTTTAATGCGTCATTTGAAAACAGGGTTACAATTTTTTCCGAAAGCATAGCCACCTCATGAGCTGTTTTTTTCCTATTATCAACCGGTGTCTCCTCCTGACGAATAGGTTTGCGGCCAAAAAAAAACTGCACCAGGAGGTGCAGTTTCGATAATCAAGCAATGGCGAATTGTTATTTTTCGCTACTCAGTTTATCCGTAATAAATGCTTCAATTTCTGCCATGAGCTCGGTACTCATTCGGTTAAATTCAAAGCGAACTTTACGGCCCGATGCATTTTTGCTGATACGGGCGTATTTGTCCTTATTAGCAAAATTAGCCAGATCACGGGTTTCCCAACTTTTTGCAGGTGGCTTTTGATCGAGTAATTCAACCGCCTTTGTGATCTGCGCCATGACAATTTTCTGCGCTTCCGGGATGTCACTGATGTCCAGATTAGCAATTTCTTCTTTCACCCTATCAACTACATCTGCAAGAATGAAAAGGTTGCTCTCTACGTATTTCTGAAGTTTGGACAACCGGCTGTAGAAGGAGTTTGGTATACCTTCATAATCCGGGAACAGAGCTATCAACGAACCGTCAATACGCGCCGCCTGAATACGTTTAAAGACTGACACATGGCTTATGCCAAGAAAGAGGGCAAGCTCTTCATTTTTGGTGAATCCTTTTTCCTGCATTAGTTCCAGATACTGAAGCCCAACCTCTCGGTATGAGAATCGGCGTGATGTTTGTGCAGCGGTAATAATCGCCTTGATGTCCTCAGCTGATAGATCATCTGGTAGCACCCATAAAGGCAGATCTTTTTGAGCCGCAATACAGCAAAAACGTCTGCGGCTACCTTCAATAAGCAGGTACACGCCATCACGTTTAACGGCAACACCTTCAGTATCAACACCCCTTGACTCAATTTGTTGCAGGATATCTCGTACTGCGTTTGTGGTAAGCGCTTCCTGATTTCGCGGGTTCATTGGGTGAACGGCGGTCTCAGTAGCGACATTTTCAGCTGCTACAGTGACGTGCTCAGCTTCAAGTTTTCGCCCGTTATGAAGGGTAAAGAGTTTCTTAATGCGAGGGGGACTCTTAAGGTTAGCTAACCCGGAACGGTGGCCTACATCGGTTCGCTTTGGCGTATTTAGATAACGCGATTTATCGTTTCCGATATGCTGTTCATCACTCATGCGTTAACTCCTTCCTTCGCTGAAAAACTCTTTATCTCATTAATAAACTGTTGATATACGGACATTACGGATTCTTCGGCAATATCCAGCTGCTTTGGTGAACATAACTCTTCAGATTTCTTAATATCGAGAACCGACCTACCCCGTGACGCAGCTGCTTTGAATGCTTCAGAGTTTTTGATATTGGTTGCCATAAACAGGTCTTGAACGGTTCGAATTAACTTATCGAGGACTATTTTTTCGTATGGGCTTTTATCATCGACGTTAACGGCCAGTACTTTAAACCATTTAATATTTTCACCTTTATTGGGAGACTGACGGAATCGCTCACTGATCGTCAGCATAAAATCAGTTGTGGATGCATAGTCGTATTCTCGCGGAGAAACTGCGACAAGAATACCGTCAGCGGCCTCATCAGCGGCCCAGATAATTGGCGAGTCTTCTGGAGGGGTATCGAAGATAATAAGGTCATACTTAGCTTTCAGGACTGGCATTATCACTTCTTTGAATCGTAGCAACAACTGAGTGCGCTCTTCTTTACTGCACTGCCAGTATTTATCTTTGAATCTCGCATCGGTTGGGAACGCAGTAATTACATCAAGATTTGGCAGATGGGTTGAGAACGGCATATTCTCAATGATTTCAGCCTCAGAGTAACCCATGTCGAGGTATTTTTTATATTCAGAACCTTCTTCATACACGCCCAGGATTGCGTCGATTGCAGTCAGGAATACGTCGTCTTCAGATACGCTTTGAATCATACCGCTACCAATAGAGCCTTGCGGATCCCATTCAATTACTAAAACTCTGGCATTCAACTGGAGATCAAGTGCTGCTGCTACAGCCAGAGCCACTGAGGTCGTGCTTTTTCCTGTCCCACCTTTATGATTCTGAACAATGATTGTTCGGCTCTGGTAGTAATCTCTATAGCGCGGATAACCCAGGGCATCCATAATATTCTGGACATCCCAGCGGGTATAAAGGTGGTTTTTGTTCTGATAAATAGGTTGACCCACCAGCCTTTTTTCTTCGAGATCAGCGAGAATTTTATTGAAGGTAACTCGAGATTTTCCAAAGAAGTCGGAGAGATTTTTTTTATTCAGGCAGTGGTTATAGATAAGGCGATCTACCCCCTCCACACTGTCATCTGATACAGATACCCGGGAAGAAGCCAGTAACGATTCTTTCAATGAAATTTGTTCGGACTTCATGCGTTGCCCGACAAGGGCAATTTTATCTATTAGATTCATTCTCGTCATACCCTCAAACCTGAATTATGAATTTAAACGCATATGCGTATACTTTACGTATAATGCGTAAAATGACGCTCTATGCGTATAATTGTAACGGCAATCAGATTGAGACGCTAACATTCTATTTTGTTTTTTCTTCATTTTGCGATCTCGAAATGCAGTTCAATGACACATCATCTTTCTCTTCTGGCGATTAAGGGGGTTAAGTAATCCACGGGGCGGGCAGAACCCGGAGAGACTGACTGGCGATTAAGGGGGTTAAGTAACCCACGGGTCGGGCAGAACCCGGAGATGCTGGCTGGCGATTAAGGGGGTTAAGTGACCCACGGTACGGGCAGAAACCGGAGAGGCTGGCTGGCGATTAAGGGGGTTAAGTGACCCACTGTACGGGCAGAAACCGGAGAGGCTGGCTGGCGATTAAGGGGGTTAAGTGACCCACGGTACGGGCAGAACCCGGAGAGGCTGACTGGCGATTAAGGGTGTTAAGTAATCCACGGGTCGGGCAGAACCCGGAGATGCTGGCTGGCGATTAAGGGGGTTAAGTGACTTAGCGCTGGAGGATACGCCCTGCAACTATTGGTAAATGAATGACAAGGTTTCCCGTAAGACCCATCAAATAAAAAAGCCTCTGAAGTAGAGGCTCTTGGGTATTCGATATAGTTAGGCTAATTCGTCCGGGTCGTTGATGGCACTAACGAAGAACTCCGTGCGGTAATCATTCCCCCATCCCAACCAGACAGAAGGTGAACCCTCCTTTGCCAACGAACGGTCACCCGTCATGCTGTCCGCTTGGACAGGAACTGTCACGCATTCTTTAATAGTATCGGCCTCGGCAACCAGTCCAGTACTCTGGGTTTCAAATCCGGCAATTACGACAACAGCATCAGGGTCGTGTAGCTGAAGCTGGGCGATAAGCTCTTTAACTTTCATAGTGATCCTCTGCGCTAGAATTATCCAATTCTACCACGCTTGATGGTCAGGCGTATAAGTGCTTACTGTACAGCTCGAAAGCTTCATCATGTTCCAAATCGTCCAGGATAACGATATCAGGGCCATGTTCTTTTTTGATTTGTGCGATGTATGAAGCGTATTGAGCCTGGCTTTTGTAGCCCACTGTCCAAAGTCTACCTTCGCGTAAGACGCAGATTTTCTTGCGGTAAACCTTCTTGAAACTTGATTTAGTTTTCCGGTTACGCTCCTCGTCACTGACAAGCTGGTCGATTACTTCAATCAGGTTTGAGTCTATGAGAAATGGCTTGCCATTGTGTTCGCCAAGGCAGATTGGCAGAAGACCCTTCGCATATGATTCGGCCTGGCGGAACAGCTCTTTTTTTCCTGGTTCGAACAGTACGCGAGTTTCGCCACCATGCCCATCATTATCAGCTGTACCTATGCTCAGCCCGTCGAAGAGGACAGTAGCGTTAAAGCAGACTGTTTCCTGGCTCATGCCAGTATAGATTTTGAGGCCTTTCAATTTGATTCTTGTCTGAGTGTTCATTGTGTGTTCCCCGCTTTCTAATTGTGATTCTATTTTCAATCACCTTGAGCAGGTGACGAAGTGATACGGAGAAATAATTGTTGGGTCGCCTGATAGCCGGGCTGGTGGCAGCCGCAACCCTTAGTCAGTACTTCGGGATCGTAGTTCCGAAAAGCCACAACAGTCTCCACAGCGTTTTGGGGGTGTTAACCCCCATACGCTTTGAGACTTTGCCCTAGCGGGCCGCGAATTCGCCTAATCGCCCCGTGAGGGCTCTATTCGAATTTACATGCCGTGCCTGCTTCGCTTGAGAGCGAAGCTTTTGGACGGCGATTGCCCGCGTGGCGGGCAGACATTTTTACGTGCGCATTGCGCACGATTTTCTTCGGTTACATTACAGGGCTGGCTGGGGATTGGCTTATTGCAATATTCTACAACGAAGCTGGGAACGGCTGGCTGGAACGCGAAGATTTAAATCATACTCTATATCGACTGATATCAACGACGGTATCAGCGGGGTCTGTTGCCAGCTTACAGGTCACTTGACCTTCCTGATCCAGCATCAGTGTCGCGGTTAACGGTTCATTTTGAGCATCGATTACAGTGACATTCACGCGTAACCGTGTTGGAAGCATCATCAGAATTCGCGTAGGGCTCTCTGATAATGACACGTTTCTGGCTTGCAGAACCGCTAAAACACTCTTCATTAACTCTGCTTGGTCGATCATATAGTCACATGCCACTGGATGTATTGGGATGAAATCGTGCCTACCGCAGGGCTACACGAAAGATATAAATCAGTATGACATGCGGGCCGGACTCAAACCATCAATTACTGGAACCAGTCCGAAGATAGCGCTCTGGTTTTTATGCTGTTGAATTTACATAGTTGTTATTTAGTGAATTATTCGTACCTTATCATTCACTGATATCACTTAAATTCAAAGTGAACAGGAGAGGATTGGATTAAAAGTCCATAAAATGTGAATTAAAAGTGCGCTAGGAAATGCGATAATCTGATTGATTTGTTTTGATATGGTTTTTATGTGAATTATCGGTGAGTTACTTGTGTGCTACTTATCTCCATGCTGCTATGCCTTTCCAATAAATAGATTGGATAGGGCAGGGAGATGGAAGAGGGGAGAGGGCTTACTCCGCAGGTGATTTCACTTTAAATTCAAGCCATCTTGCCCCGAGCCTGTTTTTATCCAGATTGTAGAACAACGGTTTTATACAGACCCCTTCATACTCAGGGAACTCTATACCGCTGGCGAAGTGAATCTGTAGTGTATCAGGATCAATACCCATCATGTTTGTGTCAAACAGCCTGTGGAATGTTGGTGATAGCAAAATGCCGTTACTGGCGTTATAGCAGCCTGCTACGGATGTTGGTTCAATATGTGCTGCCTCCAGCACACCGTTGAGGTGTTTGCCCGATACCGCGCACAGGCTTCCGAAATTCTTATCCACCAACTCACGGAACTGAGACTGGACATGCACATCGCGAACGCTAACCTCTCGGCGGAAGCTCGGGGAGCGCATACGGATATCTGCATGGGGGAGGTGACCGCGTGGTAATGGCAATACAGCCGGTTGCTCATCCATTACTGGATTCTGCTCCTCGCAGTAGGTGTCCACGGACTCAATCAAACGGGATGTGTCATTACCAAATCGGCGAGTGAACCAGAGCCTGAAGTGAGCCAACCGTGATGCCGGAATTTTGTTACGTGCGTACTCCTGAGCATTCTCCTTTTCGATTTCAGTATTTAGTAAAGCCAGACGGGCCTGAGAAGCACGAATTTCTTCCTGGACTCTGAGATATCCTGCCAGTAGACAAACTTTGGATTCCTGATGTTCAGGCCGTCGCGGATAACCAGATCCTGTTTCAACCACGCCAAAGGCTTTGTACCGGAACATTCGGGGAAAAAGCGTTAATGCCACCCGGTTGTTACGACGAACGAGGGAACGAATCAGATTGGTTATCTTCCTCATGTTCTGAATAGTGCGGGGAGAAAAGAACGCGGCGTATTACCTCTGCTCTATCTATTCCCGACATTATCCCTCTGCGAATGACACCACGGAGGTGAGCATTATGTCTTGCCCCGCTTACTAGGCCGAACTCACGGGACAAACTGACATACTCTTTCAGGAGGTGATGCTTAGGGTCGGTAAACGCCTCTGGAGGAATCACCTGATATGCAACTGACGAAAGTATACGGAAAGTCAGTTCAGATGCTGTCCAGCCCTCACGCCGAAGCCGAATAATTGTTATAACGAGATCATCGATACCAGGCATATCCGGTTCGATATATAGGGACATCAGAGTGTCGTTCATTCCGGGAGGAAGGCTAGCAGAGTGTGACGGGTTGCTCATAGGGTAAGGTACTGATCGGACGTAGAAGAAGCGCTTATGTTACGGAATTCGCTCTGGTGGGTTTTAGCTCCAGTGGCGAACGCTGGAACTACGGGTAAAAAAATCCCCGGTTTACCGGGGAAGTTAACAACTACCTCCAGAAGGGTTGGAGGCAAAGCCGGTTGGGCGACCGGCCACAGGGAATGCTACGGCTTAATGCCGAGTACTACACCGCCATAGACCAGGTACATCACGATGGCGAACAGCATGAAGAAATGGGTTACCGGGTGCGCCAGCGCGGCTGCTGCCGCATTGCTTGCGCTGAGCTTCAGTGAGCCAAAAGAGTGATTACGAACAGCTTGTGCTTTCATGGGTCGCTCCTGATAACGGGTTACATGTTGTGGCTTCTGTATCCAGTATCTGGTGAGTGACTCAGGTGACGAAGAAAACCAGGGCATAAAAAGCCCTGTATTTTCAGAAAGATAATATCGGTTTCGTTTTGTGTTGTGCTTGCTATTCCGGGCATAAAAAAACCGCCTGGTGAACCAGACGGCTTTGGGATAAACAGGCTTTACACAGACAGGTCAGTGGATCATTTAAGTCACTTAACCCCCTTAATCGCCAGTGTATTGCCACCAGCAGTACGTGGTCTAACGCTTAAATATCGTAGCGACCTTCTTTGATTTGCTGGAGCTGTTCAGCCAGCACCTTCGCCAGTGGTTCGGCTTCTTCTTCATCATCAAGATTGTCGATGAGCGTCAGATTCGACTCACCCGCACGGCGGGCATAAACCCCATACGCTCGCTGGCCGGAGATATCGGTGACCGAAGTCTGAGAGTGATCGCAGATGATATTGCCGTGACGGTCTACCGGCCCGAAGCTGATGGCTTCATAATCCGCATCGTGGCCCAATGGTAAATCGCGCAAAACAAACAGGCGTAATGGGAGAACGTCGTACTCAGCACCACATTTTGCTGCCACATCCAGATCGTTAATTTCACGGAGAAAATCTTTCGCTACCACCGAGTCAGAATGCATCCGGTAAATGGTCGATGCGGCCCAGATTGCACCAGCATAAAATTGTGATTCTTCTTTTGTCATTTAGCACCTGCTCTTATTGTCATGGGTATGCCGGTCGAACGGTATCCCCGTGCAGACCGTCAGTAAACGGTTATTTCCTTTGCGCAGCAGTCGCATTGGTATTCGTTGATACCACCAGTTGCGACCCAGTTTATTGCGCCGCAGCGGCAACTCAACAGCTGGCGCATACCAGGAGCAAGTGCCCGCTCTGAAAACGACTCAACCGGGACTTCGCCCGGGTAGTAGTAACCTTTTATCAGCTTGCTGCGTGAATGCCCGTCAGTGTCGGTGTAATGCAGATACACCTTCCGGGTATAAATCATACCCGAGTCAGTGCCGAACTGCGTTTTCAGAAGCATACATATCCTCCAGACGCTGAATACATTGTTGTGCGGCCTTATCAAGTAGTTCAGCCGTGGGTTCATCATAGATGCCACGTACCAGCAGACCAAATATTTCCGGGTCTACAGACAAATCGTACATGCATACGCGAACGCCAAGCGCTGTACGTAGCGCATAGACATGGCGGTTAGGCTTTCCGCCGATACCGGTGACTGACGCGACATTTTCAAAATTACCAGGGTTAACCAGGTTAATCACGGGGCACGATATACACTCAGGGATCCGCTTCAGAGCCACAGCATCCAGATACAGGCTGTGGCCCACTTTCAGGTTTTTTGGCAACGCTTGCAACGGCATGGCTTCGAGGGCCAGATTTTCTTCAAGATGCAGGTTATCCGGCAAAGTGGTAATACGGGTGTTTGACAGCATCATACTGCCAGCTACTTTCAGCGTATCCGGCAGATAGGCGATATCAGTACACATGATGTCCAGAACGCGGCCCACCGTCAGATTTTCCGGCAGATACTTAAGACGTGAAGAATTCGCCATGAGCGTACCGGTAATGGTCAGGTTGTCAGGGAGAGATTCCAGCTCAGAGTAGCTGATAAACAGATTGCGGGCCACCAGCCCGGCAGGGATGCTATGAATGCCCGACAGAATGGTCAGGGTGTTCGTCACGGTCAGATTCGCGGGAATATAGTCGCAGGGAATTGCCGGATCTTCTGGCTCAAGCGTAAACCCGACACGAAGATCGCCTTCAACGATGATTCGTCCGTCCTGAAGGGTAAAGGCCACACCATTCGCTGCCAGTTTATCAATGAAGTCTGTCATATCGGTTTCCTTTTAATGGCCCGACGAGCCGGGCCGGAGGTTCAGAGTTTGCTGACAAAGTTCTGCTGCGTGAACAGGTACATATCGTCCTGCTCATTGAACATGCACAGATTTTCGAGGATGCGCTTTTCAATCCAGACGACCGGCTTTTCACGCATATCCTTCGCGAGCGAAAAGGTGTTTCGCAGCCGGGTAATGCGGTGCTGATCATTGATTGCCTGGTGAATTGCGGCCTTTGACGCTGCCGCCTGCTTTTTTACGTTGTTGCGGGCACACCATAATTCGCCACTAGCGGCTGATGCCCGCGCTGCTGGCTGACGTGAGGAGTCCAGTTGGTCATAACGTAAGAGATTCGGCATGATGCCCCCTGTCATAGTTTTGTCGTTATTGACCTATTATCTGGCAGGTGGGGCTGGTGACGAAGGGCGCTGAGGTTGTCTGATGGTTAAAAGATTGCCGTTAGTGTTCCATATGGTATAATTGAATTACCAAATGGGAGGGCTAGTTATGACGATGAAAGTTTTTTCTCCAGACGTTACCAAAACGAATCAGCACTGCTTATGGCAGGTTGCTGGGCTGGATAATGACGGTATCGCGCTGATGGATAAAATCAATCACGGTCTCGATGGCACAGTAGCTAAGCACATTTCTGAATGGGCTAACATCACGCCGTCTGAGCTGCGCAAAATGTCGGGTATACCTAATACGACGTTTAATCGTAGCATCAAAGACCGTTTCACTGCCGATCAGAGCGAACGTCTGGTGCGCATTATCCGCGTAATTGAACGCGCTGTAGAGCTGTTTGAAGGTGACAAAGAAGCGGCGCACAAATGGCTGAACGAAGCGAACCGTGGTCTGAGCTGGAAATCACCGGCAGAGCTTGTTTCTTCTGAGACAGGTGCGCTTGAAGTGATGCGCCTGATTACGCGTATTGAGCACGGGGTATACTCGTGATCCTTTACCGACTGACCAAGACCCGTTATCTGATGACTGCGTGGTCTGGTCTGGGTGCGAAAGAAACGGGGGGCCGCTGGAACAGCGTAGGCACTGCAATGGTCTACCTGTCTGAAACGGCCAGCCTTACCATGCTTGAAACGCTGGTACACATTCACGCGCCGCAGTTACTGGACGACTTTACACTGCTGAGTCTTGATGTACCGGATGATCAGATCCAGACCTTCGACATGAGCCGTCTCCCTGATAACTGGGCGAGTGAGGATGCTCCTGCTGAGCTGGCGCTCTACGGTGATAACTGGGCTGAAAGCGGTTCTTCTATCGCGCTGCGTATTCCAAGTGCGTTGTCTCCGGTTGAATTTAACTACTTGCTGAATCCGGCACACCCTGAACTCTTTGACCTGATGGCTACGGTTAAGAAAATTCCGTTCCGGTTTGATTCCCGCCTGAAATAACACACAGGCAACTCCCCGGCATTGACGAACTGAGGTGTCTCTGATGATTCAGAAAGCGAAAGTCGCTAAAGCGTTTATCTCTGTAATTGCCTTGTTCGCCTTTGTCTACTGGGGACTTGATCCCGATTCAATTTGTCAGGCAGTTGGTGACGCATCTCAAACCTGCGGTTACTCCGGCAAGAATGGCGATGCGAGTCTGGTTGGTTCCGTGTTTGCTCTGATGCTGACGGTGTTGGCGGGTGCGATGCTTTGGGCGTGGGTCAGGAAAGGCTAATCAGAACTCTTGCAACTCCCTCCGTGATGCCGGGTGACGCTCCTCACTGAGCGCCACCAGTCAGTCATTACAAACGGGTTGATGATTCAATCGCGGGCGGAAGGCTACTATTCAGCGCGTCGAACCCGCCAAATGCCCGGCCCTCTTTTGTCAGCACCAGATGCATCGGCGTTTCGTTGATATTACGGGCGATGTAATCGTTGATGAATGCCCGCGCCTGATCGGCATTTTTAACCTCTGCTGTTTCCGGCATGGAGTTATGGGAACGATTAAAGACGACAGAGACATAATTCCCTTCAATTCTTACCGGGCGAGTCGATACGGTGAGTTTCATGGTCATTTTCCTGTAGTGAGTGTTGTGTGTATTGGTGTTCTGCCACTATCTACTGCAACGTTGCGGCCACAGGGCGAAGAATTGCTATCGCCTTTGATAACGCCTGCCGCTCACCACCATCAAGGATTCTGACTGCTTCTACGCAAGCCGCTTCTGCTGTATCAGCACGTTCTACCAACGTCCTGACGGTATTTTCATATGATCCGCAATCAGGCTCCTGATTGCTGTCTTCGCTCAGCGTGTTCCATGACTCAGTGAGGTTAACTGCAACAGCGACCAATTGGTCAGTGCTGATATCACCTTTTACGCAACGGCAGGCCACTTCAGCGCCCAGACGTTCAGCAATGTCGTAGTACCAGACTCCCGGTTCTTCAGATGCCTGATACGCAGGTTCGCAGGCTTTACAGATCTGCTCTGCGGCATCCAACATCCAGTGAGCACATTCAATTTCGCCACCAGCCAGCGTTTCACAGATCATTGTCTGTACGCTGTCACAGTTGAAGGTGAGGGGGATAGGATTAGCCACTGATAATGCGGTCAGACGGGAGACTTCATGCTGGAAGCCCTGAAACATGAACATGGCGCAGATAGCTGGATTTAACATGGTAGACCCCTGTAGTTATGTGTGTTGTTCGTTTTGTTTACATAACCAGTTAACCACGCTCCCCGCAGGTGACGAAGGCTTTCGGGGCAGAAAATTCACAAAAAAAACCGACCATTAAGGCCGGTTATGATCTGGAGTATATGGGGCTGAAAACCGCGTTATGCCTTCACTTTCGCCATAAACAGCTGCATGGTTTCTTCAGCAAGCGGAGTGCCAACCTGCTCAAGAACATACTCCGCGACATGCGGGGTGAGAATGAAGTCGATAAACTCCGGCAAGGACATGCTGTTCAGGCTCGGTAGCTGTCTGGACAGTGCATTCTGGTAATTTTCCACTTCACCCAGTTTGCGCTCGGGCCAGCCCACCAGCTCAGGGTGCTTTTCCTTAAGTGCGAGGCCGCGCTCCGGGAAACTGTTACTGATGGGGTGTCTGGCGAGGGTGGGGATCAGGAGATTCGCCAGAAAATCCACTTTCTCGTAATCAAGACAGACAGAATTCATATAGGTTTACCTCTTGCCACTGGCTATGATGTTCGCTTGCTATCTGGAAAACTCTACCAAAGCGGCTGGCGATATCTCATTGAAAACGCCAGCAGAATGCGGTCATTTCCAGCAGGAGTTACCCCATCTGATAACTGTCATAAGATGCCCCGCAGGCTTCCACCAGCGCATCCAGATCACCGGTAAACTCTCTGGCCCGCTTCATCAATGCACGGTGTAATTCCGCTGGTGGAATGTCATCGCTACTCTTCGCCGGGTATTCAACACTGAACGCGATGGTAAACGCATGGCTATACCACGGCCCGGCATTCTGGTTTTCAAAGCGGGCCATCAGCTGGCTTTCGGTTGTATCGGTAGCAAATGTATCGAGGTGGACGACATCGACCGGCACGTTGAGTGCCCCGGCAGTGGTTGATGCCAGCTGCCGGGCTTCGTCTCCTCGCTCTGGTGGTGCGCAGTAGAGACATTTCCCGTTCAGTACCACCAGCGTCTGACCGTAGGTCGTACTGACGATACTCACGGTGTTAGCCGGTTGCGGGTGTGTGGTTGCAGTGTGCTGCATGGTGTTCTCCATTAGGTCACTCACATGGCAACCAGCTTACCCGGCACAATTCAGCTGACGAAATCAGGACGGACTGGTGTATATCGTTCGCAAAATAAAGATATTTTTTATCATCAGCACCGGTAGTTACGGGGCAAATTGCAGGTATCCGGTACAATGGTGATATGAAGGGCATTACATGCAGAATCGTGTGGCCCGGCAGACGGATACCGAATATCAGCAGAAGGAACCAGGACAATGCAGGAACTCGACTTTGACCATATCCAGATAAACCTGAACCCGCGAGCGTGTGCTGTCACACCTATCCCGGAAGACCTGAAAAGGGAGCTGGCTTATCTGGGCGCTATCGCAGAGAGAAAGAAATTCGCGGCAAGCCTGATTGTTAATCTCTACAACCCGGACGTTTGCGGGGCGAATATGTACAAACTCACGGCCTATTGCCGTAACGAGTCATGCGATACCCTTCGCGATGGCATGATGACCCTGATACAGCTTTGTGCATACATGGAGTCACATGAGATCTATGGCGAGACGTTTGTCAAAAAGCTGATTAAACAATGGGAGTTTCGTAAGTAGTCTGCTGCTTCAAAATACCTTTCTGACAGGGCGCTATGTGCGCCCTTTTATTTTAAAAAAACGGGAAGGTCTTGCCCGGGTATTACCTGCTATTTTCAACTACCAAACCACAACGGCAGAAGAAAATTGACCAGTCGAAGCAATTCGACCAGGAGTTCGACATACAGGAAATGGAAGTCTTTCATAACAGTCTCTTCATATAATTGGCTCGACAAAATCGTTGCATCACGACGATCGCAGGTGTGAGGTTTGTTTTCTTCGTGGGGGTTGTCAGCTATCACGACATTGAGGCAGGCAAGCGCAGGTGTCACAGTTTCGGGTATATTTTATGCTGGTGGGGTGACCACCAGCTGCGGGTATAGTTACTTAATGGTTTTCAGGAGGGTGAACTTGGTTTTGCACCGGGTGCATTGCGCTTTCAGAGACCCGGAGCGCACCTGTTTCAGTTTCCCGGCGCACTGGGTACAGGCTACGTCCTTCACACGTTGTGCCATTCGCTCATCCACAGCGAGTGTTTTGGTCGGGTTATGCTTACGCTTGGGAGCCTTCAAAAGCCCCAGCGCCCGCAACGTGGCTTTGTACTCCCGGGTGATCCATTGACCGTCGCGCTCATAGTGCAGGCCATCCCCCATCATATCGCCAAGCTGTATCAGCCGCTGATGCAGCACTTTTTCTTCTTCAGGACTCATATACCGTGCTCTCTTTAAATTATTGAGACGGAACCGAGCCGATTGATACCTCATATGAGGCCACCAGCGTCTTTACTGGCGTTTCAACGAAGCTGACGCTCTGCTGAGTAGAGTCGAATGAGAATCGCGTCCAGCGCCCCACAGAGCGCGATCCTGAAGCTTTCGCTATGACCGTCCCGTTCGCGCATCTCCAGAAGGGCATCCAGCTCGTTATCGTCAATCGGCAGTGGCCCGGAACAGAAGGTTTTCACCATGTCAGAGGTGTCAGGGTTTATACCTGCAATGCGCAGGATATCGGGAACCTCAGACCGGTAGATCACCGGTCGGCCTGATGGCGGTGTCCACGTTATCGGCTCTATCTTCAGTTGCGGTAAGCCAGCACCGGCGAGGGCGTTATTCAGATCGTCTATAAGCACGACATCCGCTCCTGAAGGAGGATGTACGCCGAGGGCCGCAGGGATTTCGACAGAGATATTGTGCATGGCGTTTACCTCAGTGAAGGACGTGATTAACCAGCGACGGGGGGATATCGAGTGACCCGACACTCCAGCCATTGGCAGTTGTCGCAATAAGATCTGGCCGGAACCCACCCCAACCCGTCACACGGCCCGAATCGTTGACCACCACCACCAGCGGCGCACCGGTATTTTGTGTCAGGCGAACGAGATCTGCGTTGTCCACCAGCGGGATCTCATTCACGTCCACCCCAGCCAGAGAAAAGCGGGTAAGCGTCATGCGACATTTCGGACAATCAGGGGCAGTAAACACAGTAATTTTCATTGGGATAGCCTGGTGTATACGGGATATATTCATTATCCCAGCTTTCCGCTTCTGACGAAGCGTTGCGCGGGTAATCAGAGCGTAAGCAGGTAAGATATTGTTGGGGCCATCCTGCAACATCAGTTGCGCCAGTTGCCTGGCTATTCGTCGCTCTCTCCATTAGAGAAAATAAACCAAATAAGCAGAACGCCTCCGACCCACATTCCAACAAAGAGGCAAATACCGATCAGGTCATAGACGTATTGTGGGATTTCATTCATAACGCATCCTCATTAATAATTTGTATTCAGCCTTAAACCGGTCATTTCATTAACCGAATCCGGTCTATCAAAGCGCTACCCTGCGTTGCATTCAGCCCCTCGTGCCGGTGAGTCAGGAACAGGGCAGGGCAGTCAGTTGGAAAGAGTCGAGCGGTATCGTCCACGAAGGTGTAATGCTGTAGGCCGAACCGTTTAACGACCGCCATGCATTCGTGATAACGCACGTGGTTATTCACCAGCCCATCCAGATCGGGATTGAGTCCAGCAATCCGATCGCGTATACCCGCAGGGAAATGACTCAGCACCATCTCCCGGGGTACGCCGGTACGCCAGTTTGTGGAAAGGATAATTCCCGTCTGCGGGCATTGCGTCAGCACGTGATCCAGCACAGGCATAAACTCCAGTGACCCGTTTTCCGCCCGGTGGAGTACACCGTCGATGTCCAGGAAAATCCAGTGACGACGGGCATCTATTTCCAGCCAGAACTCGCCCGCAGAGCGCCGGGTCGACATACAATCTATATCGTCCTGACAGGTAAACCTGACTAACCACTTCTGTAATAATCGGAACATAGAGGCCTCTCGCGGTAGTTGACTATATGCAGAACCGGCAACCATCAAAATCATACGGATTCTGTTGCCATGAAATACGGCCACACCCGGGGCAATTCCAGCGAGTCAGCCCCTTTGACTGTCGGCGATTTTGGCGTTTCAGCCAGGCAGGCATCAGCAGACCGGCCCCCTGCGTCATTTTACGGCGGTCTATCCGCTCAACACTGAAGGTAGGGCGCTTTGCAGCGTCAGGGATGTGATGGGGTAACCAGACGACATCAGGTCTATCTGCCTGTGGTGAGTCAAAAACTCTGGCAAGGGAAAAATCCGTGGTAGTACCCGCATCAGCCAGCCAGAACAGATCGTTTCCGTCCCATTGGCCATTAACGAAGCCGACATATTTGGTGGCGCTTTCGGAGAGAATGGTTTTTCCCGGTACAAACTGATGATCAACATGAAACACGAGATGGCGGTCGACTGCATCGGCATCAACCGGCAGGTCAAACTCCCGTCCCGTATTCCATGCGCGTTGTGCTTCCTCGCGGGTGTAAACCCGGGCATTACGCTGATCGGTGCTGTAACCTCTGCCGTGATGGCTATGAAAAGCGGTATTGCTACCAACGGTGTCACGCAAGCTGACCAGATAAAAACGGTCTTTCATGAAACACTCCAGAGGATGATGGCAGGAAAATAGCCCGGCGCGGCGGATACCGACACCGGGGAGGAGGGGTTAGCTTTCGATTTTGCTGACGTTTACGGTGTCATCGTCGTTACGCTTTACACCCAGCATGGTATCGCCATCGACTTCGATAATGCCGTCAAAGTAGTCGGTCATTTCGTCATAGCTGACTTCATCAAGGTCATCCAGCCGGTAGGAAGAGCCATCCGGCAGAACAAACTGACCATCCAGCGTGGCAAGGTCATACGCCAGCGGGGTAACCGTGAAGTAATACTCATCGGTGAACCAGACCGCGCCAACCACCAGTGGGTGAGAAATGTGGAATTCGACGGTGTTATAGCCCTGCGCTGCGATTGCATCCAGCAAATCAATGAAGCCGGGCATCGTATCGCCATCCCAGCCATCAGCCGATAAGGAAGGCTTGAGGTTATCCCAGTCGCTCAGACTGAAAAACACTGTGCCCTCACCGTCATCGCTGATATGGGATGAAATGTACGTCGCGCTTGCTTTTGAAGCCATTGCAAACAGGAAGTCCTCATCGAGCACGTGTTTGAGGGAGGTTTTAAAAACCTTGTCAGTGCCTGCTGCCGGGATAATCGCTAACATGAAACACCTCAGTGGTTGTGTTGGTCTGTTTTTATTATCGAACGACTGAGTCTGCTGACGAAGGAAAAAAGGGGACAAAAAGAGGCTGTTTTCTCAATAAAATCAGAAAGATTGTGACGGCCCGAATTCAGATGAAACGGGCGCAGACGGGGGGTTATTTGCTGGCGGATTCGGCTTCGTAAATGACTTCGTCGGCCCAGTCTCGATCAAATCCCGGCATCACCGGTAATGCTGCAACGACATCGGTAGGGAGGGCATCAATATAATCGCGCATGGCTTTTGCCACTTCCAGCAGTTCATTTTGCTTCATCATTTTCTCGCTCATTATCTCTGTCAGAAACCATCCAGCAGGAAGTCCACCGCACTTTTGATAGTGTGCCGGAACGGAGATGCGTCCATGACCGCCTGACCGAGCTGCTTCACGCGGACTGAAGCCATTTCATGCGTCATCAGGATAACGTCATTCCCTTCCACCTGTATGACCGGAGTTAATCGCGCAACCGGGGCCGAGGCTCCTTTTTTAAGCCGATGAAGGGGGATCACCAGGCGGGTATTTAACTCGCCAATGATGTCGCTCTGTATATCCAGCAGGTAAGGGTATGCCTGGCTGTTGCCGGGATTGCGGTAAACGGTATATTGCATTATCAGAACGTCCTGTATTCGTCAGACAGTAACCCATGCTCTTCAGTGATGCGGTTCAACTCCTGAATACCAGCACGATTCTGTCGTTTCCATTCTTCCGCTGCACTGGCCTTCAGTTTGCTCTGAAGCGCTTCTGCCAGCGTGGCGGACAAGTTAATCCCAGCGTCTTTTGCCTGCTGTACGAGCATTGGCTCAAGGGTGACACTGACGGTTTTTTTCTGGCGAGCAGCTGTAGCCTGCATGTGTCCTCCAATAAAAAAGCACGTGTCGATTACACGTGCTTTAAGTATGCGCCCATTTTATCCCACCAGCAAATTTGTTTGCCTCCGAGAGAGTCTACTGCGTCAGTTCAGCAGGTCAGATGGCCTAGACCGCAGAGGCTACGTTTTTCCAATCATGATAAGCAACACACGCCTGTTTGGCAGGTTGGCTGCAACTTTAGCTGCTTTATCAATGCTTTGTGCTGTATACACTACCCCTCTTTCTTTCAGGTTCTCCGCGTTCTGACGCAGCGTTTCCTCTGAAAAGCTGGACGACTCATCAATGCCAACTGGGCCGGGCTTTGCACCGCGCAAACTGAATGGCACAGGGCCATGCCAATCATTCTTTACCAGTAACAGTCGGGCATCAATGATCCGTCCTGGTAGCGTTCTTTCGATGAGGTAACTTTTTCCGGTTCCAGTGCTGCCAATCAGGCAAACGGTGTAACCGAAACGCAATGCCCATCGAATGATTAGAGCCCAATACCGCGCCCGGAACGCGGAAATGACAGGCATTTCACCTGGTCTAAATACCGCTGCGAAAAGACATGAATAGCTATATTTCTCAGCGTTACAATCTTTCATAAAACTTTATCCAGTGATGTGTTTTTGGGGAATTTTCTGCCCGCCCAGCAGGTAGCTGGTGTATCTGAAGTACATAACATCTTGTAGTTGCCTCTGACTATCTCTCTGGATATAGACTTATCAAATTCATTTCTATCCATATCAAATAGCCAGTAGAACCCATCAGCATAGATAATTGTGGTTCGATTGGGATCCGAAGCTACGACGCGAGCATCCGTAATCAAATTCTCCTCATAGCGCAAAGGCGAAGCGGAGAAAAAGAATATTATTAATACGAACCAACTCCCTATGAAACACGGTAAAACATGTTTTTTGCAATCCTTTAAACCATCTTTGTTGCCTTTCATTTTGTAGTCATAAAGACCAAGCAAAAAAAGTAAGAAAGAAAAAGCAAACCCCAGAAAAACGTGAGTATAAAACTGATGGATGCCGTCACTCCATGTAATACTGATACTTCCAGCATTTGTTCTTTTTGTTGTTATTTCTAATACGGAAATGAAAATGGCTGTTAACTGACTAAAACAAAATATTTTTATGCTTAATTCAGACTTAAACGCTTTGTTATATACTAATACAATCACAAAAAGTATTACGATTACAAAAGCTGTAATCATAAACTCACTCATCATCATGAGCACACTGTTATTAATACTGTAATTTATGTTCATCATCACTCCTTAATTTCACAACTTTTCATCATTTTATTTGAGAATTGACAGGCTTATCGAGTAGGGGGTTTAGCGTCCTTGAATATGTTCGCTCGTGTGGCGCTCACTAGACACCAGATAACAGAAGAAAGCAGAGCAAGCATTGCGTAAACCATTCGGAAGTTTGAATCCCACTTCGCGGTTACTATTGATTCATCGACCGCCTCGCGAACGCAGGGAGATTCGATAAGTGTCGGGGGAGTCGTGGATTGTGGCTCTTCGGTACATACCATTAGTTTGCCGACCGGAGCACCATCAATGACAGCCCTGGCTGCACTAACCAGATGCGCTGAAGGTGAACCTGAATAGTTCATGCAGATGAACGTGATAAATAAAGCAATCGCCGGGCCGGAGACCAGAGTGAAGAATGCGAAGCTGCGGCAGGCCGTAGTATGGCGATGCAAATTAGCGAGAAATGTCATCATGATTTGTCACTCTGGGTTTTAGTCGTATCCGACTCGGTGTCACATCGCTGGAAAGCTACTTGAGGAGGAATTTGATCAACCCCGGTAAAGCAATATTTCAGGGATAGTTGCTTTTTTCCCTCATCCAGTCCAACAAAAAAGATATCGACCGGATCTTCATGAAGTAGCTCTTTTGAGAGCCGGTTGTAGGCCATCCAGCTCCCAACCATATCGACCATTGGCTTAAATTTATCAGTTGCGTTATCTGTAGGTTTAAATGGAATTACACGGAAAACATTCCATCGTGAGCAACGAACCAGCAATTGAGCATCACTCTGAAAGACGTCCAGATCAGTGTTATTTGTCAGGACTTTACACAGCGACTTGAGATCGTTACCCCTGACCTCCAGTTGGCTGAAGCTTCTATAATACTTTTCACATCCAGTTAAGTGCTGAGCGTAGCACTGCTTCAACAGTGTTGTGTCGTTACTGGCCTGCAATTGAGTATCTTTCGCCACATAGGCATCACTGATAAGAAAATCGGGATAGAGGTGTCCCTCCCATAGCAGTTTCTCGGCGATAGCGCCCCCCAGCACCACCACCAATAAGATAAAAAAAATTGGGAACGTCTTACCCAGAGGTATTTTCATAAATCTCACCAGTCGTTAATTTGAGGTAAATTTGCTTTCCAGATTCAGAATGCATTTTTCATGTGCATACATGACGGCGGAATCATGGCCGTAATAGAGTTCGCCATTTTCACGCTGCCACTCACGCGCTTTTCGGGTACGGAATGCTTCTGACATATGTTTTCCACACAACTCACATGGCCCGAAAAAGTCGCTGCTGCGGCCTGTTGATTTTGTGAGTCTGACGATATTGCCTGTAGGTCTACCCATACTGCCCCCTGTGCTGCTGGCATTGACCGGCTGTCTGCCGTGCTAAATGAGTGGTTATTTATCCGCGTCATCATCGGATTCTTTCGGCACGAGTTTTGTATAGCTAAATGTCATATCAGAGGGACGGATCCCATAGCGCCACGGCTTTCTGCGGTAGTTAACTGCCTCGCTTACCATCCAGCAGATAAGAGCGATACCCGCCACTATCAGGTAGCCTTTGAGCAACAGCGAGTCCCATTGTTTAATGGCATCATCGGCATTCACCACGTGTCGCTGGCATTCTGAGGAGCGGAACGCGGCAAACACTGCTTTCTCTTCAGGGCAAACCATGACCGAGGTGCTGGTGGCATTTCCAACCAGACTACGGGCCTGATCGAGGAAGACCTTGGATGGTGAACTGGTAAGAACTGTGCAGAACAGAATGAGCAGTAACGCAACTGCCGGAGCAGTGACAAACGAGAAAATGAATGCCTGCCCGGATTTCCATAAAACGTCGCTGATGTAAAATTTCATGTCGGTGTTTCCTCTTATCGGTATTCAGGCCCAGAGCAGCCCGGGGCTTAATTTATGCTGACTGGAGTCCGCCAGATTGTTTCTCTTCAGCGCGGGTATTCCAGCGCGTCACAGCGGCTTGTTCGGAGTCCTGAAACGCCACCGTGGCCTCACAGGAATTGCAGCAGGCGCGAAAATTATTCGAAATCTCCCGAACCCGGATAGATGAACAACCGCAGAAAGGGCAGGGCTTGACGTTATCGTGTCTCATCGTATTTCCTCGCTGGTGGGCTTTATCCACCGAAGCTATTGAGCCGAATTTCAGGTTCATCACCGAGCTCGTACATGTGTCCCATTTCGTTCATGATGGTGCTACTGCCATTGAACCAGGTAACCATGCATCGCCAGTGCTGACTGCCGTTTTCACCCCAGCGGCTCACGCCCGCAGCATCCATTTCGTCTTCAGTGATAAAGAAATCCGCGCCCGGCAGTTTCTCGGCATCAAGGCAGATCTCAGGCTCAACGACGAAGCAGATACCGTTGCTGTTCATGACGTACATACGCCGCTCAAGGGTTTCAGTACTGACAATGACCTGCTTATCAGAAGTAAGGTGTGATTTAGTGACTTCCATGCGAATCAGGTTCTTTGCATTAGCCTGTCCACTCGCAAAAACCATTGACGCATTGCGAACCATTAACTCAGCAGCTTCTTCACCGAAGCTACGAAGGCCCATCAGTGCAAGCAACTCACTACATTCGGCTTTACCGAGGTTGCCAGTAGTCAGATTAACCACGCCTTGTAGAGTGCTCAGTTCAACCGGTTGTGACCGGAGGATGTCGCGAAGCAGTGTATTACCCGCCGTGCCCGGGTCGCTCCAACTGGAGGATTCGGGACGCTGATTTTCAAGAAATAGGGCGCTTTGCAGTAAAGCCGCTGGTGGCTTTCCGGCAAAACTCAGTTTTACTCTGACCGAATCGAATGGGTGCATGACGGCGGTTTCTCCATAATATCGTGAAGCTAAAAACTGTTTTAATCCTATTATCCCACCGGTCGACAATTGACGAAGTAATCGGGTATGAAATGGACACCCCTTCGATAATTCACATATAGCGAAGCCTTTACGCCTTTGTCTTATCCGCAGGCTGGGGAATGCAATAACTTAAGATGGTGATAGTTTCCCCACGCTTTGCTTTAGGCGCGGCACTCTGGCATTCATCATAGGTTTTGTAGTCAGGTATTTTCTGAGAGGTGACACCACTTGGATTAAGACCACTTGAATAAAGCCCAATCACGAGAACTAAAGTAAACATGTTATTACTCCAGAATGTATTGATGGAAAGTAAGTGAGAATGCCATTATCCATTTCTCCTAAAATCCCGAAAAAACTTTTCAAGAAAGGTACTTTTCGGTTACTTCAGCGTAAGCATACTTAGATCGCAAAATGAGTGAATAAATAACTTTGCTCTGCAATTGTTTTTGCTGAACTTCAAATTAATCAGTCATCGATTTCATCAGGCAAGTGAAAAGCTGAGACGTAAAGCTTGCCATCATGAAAATCCAAACCATCTTGGCAGTGATAATCGGAAATTCGAGAGTGCCAATATAATAAATAATAATTATCAATCCCCCCAAGGCCAGACATCCAAGGAGACCTGCTGCTGCCTTTAGGAAATCACTGCCTTCAGGATTCTGGAATGTGAATCCAGTTATAATCAGCGAGGAAAAACAAGCGAACAAACAAGTTCTATACAAAGGCCAGTCCCCGGATATAACATTTTCTCGAATAAGCACTGCCCATATCAAAAATTCAATGCTGAAAATAATCAGCGGAACTGCGAGCACACGAAATGAAAGTTTTTCATATAAAGTGGTAATAATTGATGTCATAGCAAACCCCGCTTGCAATATTCAAATTAATTTTCGTGGTTTTTACCTGCTTTTAACAAACGCGTTATTTCATCAGTAAGGCAGAAACTTTTCCCAGATGATGGTTTCCCGATAACCACAACGTGACCAGTACTTGGAGTTCCCTCTACTTTAAAAAATGCAAGTTTTGCATCGATAATTTTATTTTTCATTGCATCGGTAACCTTGTATGACGTGGGGGTAAATTTTGTGCGTTAATGTTCAATGATAATATTAATCGCGAAATACTGTATCTATAGGGTCTGTTGATTAAGACTATCCCTCTTGAAGTAAAATACAATCATCATTCCTATCTGTATGGAATAGGAAGCCAATTCAGCATATGTTACATAATTGCTTGTGATGAAGGAAAAACCTCGCGCGATTACAAGTAGGAGTATTGATGCAATAAACACTAAAACCCAAACGGTAAGCATTCCCAGCACTGAAAGAAAGTACTCATATTCATTTGGGTCGTAAAATACAAATGCTGTTGAGAATATTGCAATAATACATAACGGAAGTGATGTAGCGAGTTCCGACCATTGAAGGTCAATTTTTCCAACCACCAGCAATGTAGAAATGACAGCGTACTGTATAGCCGATAGAACTGTTACCGGAATCGCAGCTCGAATGAACTTAAAAACAGAATGTTGTGTTTTAGCCTGGTTTTTCATGTGTTACCACCTGTCATTTGTTTCGAAACCAATCATAACCAGAGTGATAGATTTCAGAGTGAATAAACCACTACAAAACGCCCCCATTTATTGCTGGACATCATCCGCAGGAGTGGCATAAAACTCACGACCTGACGCGCCGAGTTTTTTCTGAAGCTTCTTTGTTGCTTCAGCCTGACTTCGGGCCTTGAAATAGAACGTCCTGATAAAATCCCCATTGTTGTAGTTAACGTCCTCTGGATTTGCCCATTTCTGCATAGCAACAAACCGGATAGAAGGCTTCGGGATGGTTTTCACCTCGACATACCCCCGGCCCTTGCAGCGAAAACACACACCGCCTTGAACGTGCCGGAACGCTCGGATCTCACCCTTACCACCCAGACAGCGTGGGCATTCAATTTTATGCATAGCAACCTCTCGACTGTTGATTAACGAATTTCGCGCCTGAAAGGGGGCAGGGATGCGAGGATGTCTTTCCCGTAGGCTTTTGTCTTCAGGCGTTTATCCAGGATAGTCACCGCGCCGGTATCGCTCTCTGTGCGGATAAGCCGACCAACGGACTGGGTCAGTTTGAGGCAGGCCTCCGGTATCGAGATTTCCCGGAAAGCATCACGCCCGTTTTTCTCCAGCCACTCCGTCAGGGTCTGGCCCACCGGGTCGGTCGGAACGCTAAAAGGCAGCTTGGCAATGATGACGTTGTTGCAGTACACGCCAGGCAGATCCACCCCTTCACTGAAAGAAGCCATACCAAAGATAATGCTCGGCTCACCACGGTCGATTCTGAGCTTATGGCGCAGCAGTATTTCCCGTTTTGGAAGTGCCCCCTGTATCAGCAGAAGCGGTGAAATGTGTTGAGGCATCGCCTTGCTGACTTCTTCCATCTGCCTGCGGGAGGCGAACAGCACGAGGCAACCCTGAAGCCGAAGCACCAGTTTGGGAAGGAGTTCGATGATCTCCGCCGTATGTTCTTCATGATTGGTCGGAACCGAGCGCATACGGGGGATGAACAACACGCCGTTGTTCTGGTAATCAAACGGGCTGCGGGCCAGCAGGGTAGGTGTATCGACTGGAAGACCGGCCTGCTCCAGGAATGCGTCAAACTTGCTAAGGGAGCGGATTGTTGCCGAGGTCACAATGGTGGCATAAGCCTTCGACCAGAGCTCGGATTTCAGGTGTTCGCCCGCATAGACCGGACTGCAATTAATCACCACTTCGGTGCTGCGTTTAGTACGACGGACGTTAATCCACCGGGCCATAGGCATACCAGAGACGGTTTTATTCCCGCAGTATGAGGCCAGAGCCTGATGCATACCCGCCAGGCGATTTGCCAGCTCGCCGACAGCCATCTTTTGAAGGGCCAGTTCTTCCTCGCTGATATCCCGCCCGGCCTCATCTACAATCGCCGTCATTTTCACAACGATATTCTGCATCTCGTTTACTGTCTTTAACCCAGGCTTAAACAGGGCCGCAATATCTTCAGGAACGAAACCTTCCGGGAAGCGATAGATGTCCGATTCCGTGCCATTTGGCATTTCGTGATCGTTTCGCCAGTTCAGGGAGCGTAAAAGTGTCCCCCGCAGCTCACCGAGCTCATCACCGGCATGGCCCGCAAGCTCCACCAGCTGCTGCACGTGCTTTTCCATAGTCCCGCCGTAGGACTCTGGCATGGTCATTACCATGTCGAAGATTTCGCTCATGAAATGCCTGCTGGCATCGAGAGAGGCGGAGGTCGCAAAGTGGTTAATTGCTTTCTGCGGAACGTGGTGACCTTCGTCGAACACATAAATGGACTCTTCCTGCGGGGGAAGGATAATACCGCCTCCCAGTGACAGGTCAGACAATACGATGTCATGGTTGGCGATAACCACATCCACCGACTCCAGCAGGGCGCGGGCGAGGAAGAACGGACAACGGTGATAATGTGGGCAACGCTTTTTAGGGCACTGACTGCCAATAGCATTGACCCGACCCCATACCGCCTCATTGATCTCATCAGGATAGGAATCACGCTCTCCTGTCCAGTGACCACCAGCAAAGGCCTTGCTGATATCCTCCACATCATCGCGGATGTAGCCATAGGCATTCATCTCGCTTTCCATATGAACGTCACAGCGCATCTGGCAGAAGTAACGGCTACGGCCCTTCGCCATCGCATAGGAGAAGCTCAGGCCCGCTCTCGCCTGTATTTCTGGCAGATCCTTGGAGATGATTTGTTCCTGAAGCGCAACGGTTGCCGTGGAGATGATCAGCGTCTTATGCTTTTCCATCGCCAGGGGGATCAGCGGCAGACAATACCCGAGTGTTTTCCCTGTCCCCGTACCGGCCTCAATAACCCCGACGCGATACTGCTCCTCAGCGGGGGTAGCGTTAACGACTGCGCTGCAAAACGCCATCATGTCTACCTGCCCGGCACGAGGGGACAGACCCTTTGCGTCCAGGAAGAAGTGATAGGCTCGCTCAGTCATTTCAGCGGCAGTCATCCGGGGTTTATTGTCTGGCATATCCGTACCTTGTCCTCTGCTGCTCAGGAGGCACAGCCCGGCAGCGGCTATCGAAGTCAGGTACATCCTCATGCTGGTGGATGTACCGGGTTCATCAGTCTTCCAGTGAATGGCCTTTAAAGCGTCTCACATAGCGTTTAATTTCAGTTTCGGCCTGTTCCAGTACAGCTCGGTTGCAGTGCTCAAGAACACAGTAAGGCCCATGTGCTGGCCCGCCATCGCTGGTTTCGCAGGCATCAAGCTTGAGCCGAACGGAGGCATCGAAGATAAATTGGGTGATTTTCGCAATGGAGATCTGGTCTTTGTCTTCCTGCTCTTTGGTGTCGATGACATCGCCGTTATACACGTCGAAATCGAGCCGCAGGCGGTAAACTGTGTCGATTGCCATAATCGGATCCCTTCAGAGGATGTCGTAGATGACTGGGACGCGGCCACGTTCTACCTGTTGATTCAGGGTGCGGAAACCACCGTGATCAACGATGTAGAATTCACCCGCCACGGCGGAGCGATGGAAGTCGGCGAGCTCTTCAGTGCCAAAGACGAAAACCGGGGTTCCAGAGGGGACGGTCATGCAGGCAGTTTTTCCGCCATAGCCGCGAACCGTAAAGGTGATTACCCCATCCGCGCTGGTGGGCAGGAAATCGGCGAAAATCGAATGAAAGGCTTTATTCGCCTTATCGCTGAATACGTCGGTCAGTGTCTGCATGATGCGCCCCGTGATCTCGTTTTATGTTGTACTGATACCAGTACAACACGGGCCCGGCAGGTGACGAAGGCGATACGTCGGGTATTATCAGAATGAATATGTCGGTCTGAAATGGTTTATCAGTGAGCCATCAGCTCCGGCCCCGGGACGCGAATCAACGGTCGTTATGCTGTAGCACCTCCACGAACTGTCCGCAGCTGTCGCAGCAGTACTCATTGGCGAACCTGCCATCGTCTTTCCAGTTGTTTGCCCCGCAGCGGCAGAGCAGTACACGTACCTGAGAAGGGCGGATGCGAGCTTGACCGAATTTGGTTGTCCACTGAGGCTCGCCATCAAAGCGAAAAGAGTCAATGCGAAACCTGCTTTCGCGTTCGTAGGTGTTGAGGTATTTGAAGTACAGCTCTTCAGAGAGAATGGCATCGGTCATCGTGTATTCCCTGTCTGGCCCCGTGGAGGGTGATTTGCGGCAGAGTGTTGCGTTGCGAAAACTGCCAGGTTGTCGGAGCCATTACACCACGGGTCATACAGGTCACGAAGGGGGTTACTTACCAGCCAGCGCTTTCTCTTCCCTGGTAGCCAGGCGCATTTGCCCGAAACCTTCACGGATCAGCAACGGCTTTTCTTTCTTCCAGCCCTTAACGACGGACTCACCGAAACGACGCGGGGCGTTACCATTCCAGGTGGCTATGACGTGGTTATCATGGACTTCGACAATCACGACCGGGTGGACGACAACTGTTTTAAGTGTGGTGTTGCCCATATTTACCCGGCTAACCGACCAGACACTCATCCCGACTTCCAGCTGGCTTATTTTCATCTTCATTTCCTTCTAAACGAACGTAGTGCGCCACGGCGTAATGTCGTGACGCACATTACCATGCCCGGGGCTTATCAGAACATAAGCCAGGTGGCGTTACCGGCAGTATTTCTGGACTGGTAGGCTTTTGCCTGCGCGTGAAGCAGCTTCCACAGCTGACGAAGTGTAGCAGCATGATTTTCACCACCAGCATTAACCCGCAGTTCGCCGATCTCGCGGGTAACAGTGAAACAATTCCGGCTCTCATCCCAGCCTGAATGTTCACGCGCTTCCACCACCAGATCATTAGACGTATCAGGGCCGGTCTTTGCTGCATTCAGCACGAACTCCGTTTTAACAGTAATACGGCTGGCGTTATCCGGCGCATCCAGAAAGACGGTGAACCCCTCAGTTCGGCGGTCAGTTATACGACGGCTCCCCCAGGAGGTGATCCCCCTCTGGACACGCATCATTGAAAGAGCGTGGGACTCGGTTGCCTGCACTGTGCGATACAGGTCGGTCAGGGAAGAAAGGCTGAAGCTTTCAGGGGCAGTCTGGATAGCGTCGGTCATGGTAGATCCTCGGTTATATGGTGTGTTTTCTGGCTTCAGTAGCTGTCGTTTGCCACGTAATAGGACGTGCCTGGATAGAAGTAGCGGTAATCCGGCTGCATGTCATTGGTGATGACGGATGCTTCTTCCCAGACCCCGCTGGTGGACATAAACTCATCTGTCGTTTCATTCTCCAGCCGCATATAGCGTTCAGGAGCGCATTCCGCCCAGGCGCGTTTCACCGTATCCCAGTTAGCGTACTGGCTGATTTCAATATTCAGGGGCGCATTCTTCTCAGGCTGGTTACGGCGGGAACTCAGCACGAAATTCAGCTTCAGGACGATACGACTGTCGTTGTCAGGAGTATCCATCCAGATCTGGTATTCAGCCGTAGGCCGGGATGACTGGTTTTTGCGGCCCCACGAGGTGACACCGGTTTTAACCTGGACTATCGAGACTTTATGCGCATCAGTCTTGCCAACGCTGGTCATCAATTCAGACAGACTTTTAAACATGGTGCATCCCCAGTGATTATTGGTATGTTCGTTTTGTTTACTTATTAAATCACTGGTTACCCGGGTGACGAAGTCAGAGCCGGGTAAAAAAAGGACAAAATTTGCGGATTAGTGGCTGGTGGTGGTATTGGCCTGCGGGACAGGGCCATCGAACAATTTGTCAAAAAATTCCACGCCACGCTGGTACACATCGCGCAGCTCCATATCTTCACGCTCGGTCAGGCCCATCTTATTGAGCACGGCAAGGCCGGTACGAAGGCGAGGAATCAATACGGTTTCCAGATAGATCCTGCGGCCCGCAATAATTTCCGGGGATGCTTCATTGATGTAAAAATCAACGGTTTTCGTGATGCTGAAGTGCTTTACTTCGCTCATCGTCTGGTACTCCTCAGAATGATGTCATGATACTCGGTTTGATTCAGGGGAGGGGAGCAACCCGGGCAAACAAGCCCGGGCGCAGGCAGCAGTTATTCGAGACCCAGTGCAACGTGATCGCCATCATCAGAAAGGCGAATGAATAGCATCTGCGTACCGCCGCTCAAGCCGAACTGGAGATCCCAGCCTGGGACAGAAGATGTCTCGCATTCACGCACATCGATGACCTGGTCACGGTAGAGCAAGAAGCGTGTATCAGACTTGTCATCTTCAGCGACGTGGGCCATCTGATCAGCAAATTTGTCTTCGAGGTCGAACCAGCTTTCCAGCCAGACCTTATCAGAGACCAGGCTGATACCGCAGGCGGATTCCGCCGTGCCGGTCACAGCCTCAGCGACTGGTTCTACAGAAGTCATATTAAATACCGCATCAACTACCAGTGCCTGCTCTGAGGTCGCCGGGTAGATACCTTGCAGATAAACGCTATTGCCGTTCACTTCGAAGCCGTCTTCAAGACTGATGTCGTCATGATCAACGTCATAAACATCCGCGAGGTTGCGAAGACAGATCAGGTTGGCTTCATCTTCGTTCTCCGCTTCAATGCGCATCAGTGGCAGTTCGCCACCACTGGAGTCGGATTCATAGTAGTGAACGTAGAATACATTTTTCTCTTTGCTGGTGGTCATGGCGTTGCCCCGTGTTGTTCGTTTTGTTTACTTATAGTCTCACGGGGTATTCAGGTGACGAAGGAAATCGGGCATAAAAAAGCGGGGATTTAACCCCGCCAGTTTTGATATTTATAATTATGCCAACATGTAGTTCCAGCGCAGTTATTACTTAGGCCTTGGGCCTTTTCGTGTATTACTTTTTTCTGGCTCTTCCACCGACTCTTCTGCTGGTTTTTCCACCGACTCTTGTGTTGGCGTTGTAGTGGCTGCGGCTGCTGCTGCGGCAGTAGCGGTTGAATCGTCATAATCAGTGGTAGCAGTAACATCACCCGATTCAGTCATATGGAGAGTGACAGTGACAGGTTTGCCATCAACAGCAAAATTGAGACTAACTGAACCTTTCATCTTCAGTAAGAGTGCGGCCCGGGTATATCCATCGGAAAGTTTTAAACCAACAGAAGCTAAAGCATCAGCAATTTTGTTATGAATATCGTTGCTCATTTTCATTCCTTAATGTGTGTGTATTAGCGGAATATCAAATCATAAGACTTCAACTGAAAAAGGGTCAGAAGTGAAAAGTTATTTTCTATACGTATGATGGCACAGGAAGGTGGGGTGACGAAGAAGAATAAGCAAAAAAAAAGCGGGGTATTATCCCCGCAAAACTACACACAGCAATTCAATAAAACAACTTCCAGGGGGGCGATGCACACATCACAACTTCGGTCTGTCAGACGGGAACCGGCCTTGGGCGCTTGTATCCCATTTGACGAAAATTTGGTTTTAAAACCGGTAAATCGTTACTCTTTCTTCCTGCTACCCCGGTCTATCACCGGGGTAGCGGAGTCCGCCATTCTCGGCAGCGCCAGCTGATCAGATTACATAGACTCAGATTTAAAGTTACGCGTTCGCATATAACCTCCTTAGTGTGGGCCGGTTCACTGGATTGTGAATTGTCAGTAACGCTAAATTTGTAGACTTCAGGTCTACAGCCTGGCTTATATAGGCAGGCGCGGCAGTTTTTTAAGAGTTTGAACGTAACGAGAGCATTTACATAAATCCTCCTTTCTGTAGCTGACCAGATTTAACGTCTTTGTCTATTCAGTGAACCATACCCTATTCATGTGACGAAGGTTTCTGAGTGTAAAAATACGTAATAAGCAACGCTATTATCGCTAATTCTAAAAATAGGGCGAATTAAAATACCGGCAAAACGCGGACGTTTATACCGGTATTATTTCTGAGCTGCTGGTGCAATATCGCGAGGTAAGCTGTAGTCAGCGCGGCAGGTACTTAACGGCTAGGCTTGCTGGTGGTTAAGGCCTCATCCTGCGCCAGCAACGTGATCACATCCCCGGCAATCTCCGGGCGGATACCAGGCGATTTATGCGCGGCATGGGCCGCGACAGCCAGCGGTCTCCAGTTGAGTGATGCTGCAATACGTCTGATCTCTTCAATAACCCGGAATGTATCGCTCTCCAGCGCCAGACCCGCACGGGCGGTATCGAAAGATACGCGCTGCGCCGAAGTGAGCGGCGAGTGCTTCTTCAGTTCTGCGGTGATGATACGCTGCGCTTCAGCACCGATTGACGCGCCACCTTCGACGACCCCGGTTAAACCGACGAGCTTACCTCCATCACTGCGGCTATTATCGTCTTTAACCCTGGGTGGCGGGGCCAGGGCGGTCAGATCCACGTCCTGCTGTAAGAGCTCCAGCAGGTCAGCCAGCATATCGGGTTTAATCACACCTTTTAAACCCGCTGCGCGTTTCGCTAGGCTGACAGGAGAACGGCCCAGGCGGGCGGACATCGCAATAAGGCAATTAGCCAGAACAAAGAGGTCATCAACCCCAATCAGTGGCGCACACTCTTGCCTGAACGTCTGATCATCCCGGAATGCAGGAGCTGGTGGGGCCGGTTTAGGCGTTTTGGCCTTTGCCTGCGGCTTGTCATAACCACGTAGGGCTTTTTCTGCACTGTCTGAAACCTTACGGATGCTTTGCGTCAGATCATCACCACCTGCCAGGCCTGCGGTCAACTGAAGCATATAATCGAGCCTGCCGAGCATGTCAGGGGAAGCAAGCCCGGTCGCTATCTTCTGGCTGATGTCGTTAAGGTTGCTGAGTATACCACCGGCGATTTTAGACGGAGGAGTAACAACCGCCTGGACATTATGGCTGGTATGAATTTCCCGCGACACCAGGGTGAGGACTTTGCGCCAGTCAGGTTGTACACCAGCATCAAGCGTCTCAAGGTGGCTTATTGCATTTCTCAGGCTATCCCATCTGGATAGCTGTAGAGGGTCACCGTTCTGCTTTCCTGATTTCAGCCACTGAACGAGGTAGACGAAGTCAGATGTAGCTGAGGCCACCAGCCCGGCAATAACGCGCTCTCTTGCTTGAGGCGTTGTAGGGTTAGATCTTCGCACCGGCAGACGGTCATTTTTATGTGCCGTTGGTCTTTTCATTTCGAATATCTCAACTTGGTTCCATCAACGATAACTCCGCGCCCGGGAGCCAGACAGCATGAAACAATGTATTTACCATGTTTGATAAAAGCGCAACCGGCAGCGCCGTCAAAAAAATGCTATATGACAGCGCTGGTTAGAGCAGAAAGATTCAGGGAGGTTTTACATCTACTCTCGATCATCTGTGAGGAAGAGATGCAGTTGAGTCACAAAGGCATCGAGATAAGGGGTATTTCTGGCATTGTCTGCAAAGTTCATTTTGGCATTGGTGTCGTCGTATACATGCATCCAGCCGCTGTTTCTGGCAATACGACGTACATCAGTATTTGCCGGGTAGAGTTTCCCAATAGCTTCACGCAGACCTTCAATTTCTGAGATCAACTGCCGGGCATTCGCAGCAGGCTCAGGAGCCGATGGGACGAGAACCCGGAATTCAGCGGTTTCCGGCTGCATCTTAATCACTTCAATGACTTTGTCCCGGGCAACGGAATTCCATTCAGTAGTCATGCCGTTGTACTGGTTTCGGATGCGGAACTGGTAAACCGGCTGCTGTTCGTTAACAAGCAACCAGGCATCGGCAAGTGCAAGATAGAACGAGACAGGCCGGTTTATCATCTGGTGTTCCTGAAGGGCTTTTTTATAGCTATGGACATCTTCAGGAAGGACATCAGTGATACTGGAGGTGAATTTTAGCGGATCCAGTGGACAGACCGGGCCGATAACCCTAAGCACAGCAACAGGATTATTACCATCATCAGTAAACCAGAAGTCATTTTCTGGGCCGATATTGAGCCTTACATCTGCGGTCTGATTCTCTGCGAGAACGGCCTGCACCCGACGACCGTTCTGCCACCAGCGTGGTGTACCTTGCATACATACCTCGTACAGGAAATTAGCCCGAAGCCCACCTGCTGGTGGGCGGTCGGAACACAAGTCTACTGAAGGTACTGCTCTGCCTGAGCAATACGAGAAAGAGTACCGGCATTCGGTTCAATCATCTGGATACGTCGGCTGTCCTCCAGTAAACCGGCAATAAGGTGCTTGTCGGTATATGGGGCATCGTCATCCCCGAGCATACGGCGGATAGCAGATAAATCGCCGGATGGAACCGGGTATACCGACTCAATAAAGAGCTGGTCACCGTGAGGATTCTCCCACTCATATGGGGTTTGGGCGGAAGCAGCAAAACCCGAATCATTCAGACGTGCGAAATCTTCAAGCGCCTGGAGGCGGGCCGCAGATTCATCGGTAGCGTAGATTAGGATCATTCGCGCCGTCTCAGGCGATGAGCAGAACAGCAAAATGAGAAATGGCAGCATGTTATAGACTCCTTCAGTTTGCGACTTGTTGAGCTGGCGGTGTGGCTACGCTAGTGAGTTGCTTAAGGCGAATGTTCAGCTCATGAATTACATCATCGCGTTTGCGCCAGCTGGTGGATGGTAGAGCCAGGAGCGCTTCAGCTTCGGACACGGAGAGACCGGCCAGGTGAGCTTTCGATGAAATCTCTGCGTTATATAATTGCTTCAGCACAATCAATGAGTGCTGGGAGGATGCAGCCATCATCATGAAATGGCGAAGCACCGCACAATAGATTTGAGTAGACATATTAAGCCGCCTCGTTCAATGCGTGAGGTAATGATTAATGGCATGTTCAACATAGCCAACAGATTTACCCACCAGGTGTGCAAGCTGCTGCACATGATGATGGTGAACTTCACGGCACGGGCCAAATGAAGTGGTGTAGCGATACCAGAGGCTGCGGCCTACAGAAAAAAGTTCTTTCTCTGTCTGCGGGCGAACTGGATAACAAACAGGACGTGCAGATGTAGTGCGACGAACGTTATTTCGTACTTGATGAATTGCAGTATTCATAAATCACCCCGCGTATGTTTTTCGTTTTGTTTACTAACTTCAGTTAAACACACGCTGGGTGGCTGACGAATAGAAAATCCATAAATAAATGAGCTAAAGATTTAAGCTCTTTATGAAAGAATTATTCTGGGGTTGGAAACCAGATAATGTCCGAAATAGGCTTATTGCCCGTCAGTAAAGCGAGGCTGGAATGCAGTTCTTTAACGACCTGCTTATTATCCTGCGTTTGCTCAAGTGCGGTTATAGCCTTTAGCAGGGTATTTGCCACAGATGCTTTAGCATATGCCTGCGGTGAGCCGATTAGCACCTGACGCATTAGCTCCGCATTGTTAGAAGCCAAATAGCCTTGCTCCTCGGAAATTCTTTCTGCATCGGGTGCTGAAATAACCAATGCGGCAAGTTCGTGATCGTTTGCATAGTTGATAACATCAGATAGCATTTCGAGAGCTGTGGTATCTGTCATGATAAAGCCGTCAGCTACCCACTGAGGAGCAACATCGAAGCGAACTACCCAGGAATAAGGTTTAACGTTTGACATACAGAGACCTCATTAAAGAGAGATATAAGCGTCGGGATTTTCTTCAACAGAAAGAAACTCAATATCTTCGAGATGCATTCCTGCATTACGAATGCCTACCTCGGATAACCACGACAGTATTGTTTCATGATCCGGTTCACCAGAAAAATCAACAAAGGCTGGAAGAGCCCAGTCGGGTGTATAGCCAGCGCTATACATTACAGTGGCAGTAAAGCGCCCAATGTGGGGAATTTTGAAAAGGATGGATGCCTGCTCAGGGGTATTAATTACCATGCCGTGATGATAGACGACATCCCAGTTTACCCCATGCTCCCCTGTATTTCCTCGATAGAGATGGTGGCGGTCAACGGCCCAAAGGACACCTTCGCTATCCAACCAGCAGAAATAATTATTATCTGGGGATAACGTGATCCCAAGGTTCATTAACTCCGCCACCAGCAAGCAAGGGTTAATATCAGTTACAGTTTTAATAATCGTCAGCCCCATCTCGGTTCCGGTAGTAACTGTCAGTACCTTGGAGGCACTGATCCAGAATTGATAACCTGCTTCTTTAGCCTTCGCGATTAAATTAAACATTGTTGCTTCCCATTGAATGGCAGTTAGGTCAATAACAACATGAGGCTGGTGGGTGACAAACAGGGAATCTGACGATATTTCAAGAAAGAATTTAGCGATGAGAAATGCAGGGGGAACAATATGGTCTGTACTTGCCAGCGCTTCGCTCGGCCAACCCCTCGACAGCCCGAAAACAAGTTTCGGTCTGCCTCACGGTTATCTACTGACAAAGGCGGGGATTATTCGGGGTACTGTATGAACTACACAATTTCAATCGGAACAAAAGAAAGCAGCAACCCCTAAACAAATGATTGAGAGTAACCAGAAAAAGGCGAGTACTACTACAGCGCTTAAAGATAGTGGAACGGTTTTTGATAGCATAACGCCCATACCTACACCAAATGAACATAGTGCGATAGATCCTAATTTCAATTTGCTCTTATACGAAATTAACATTGGCTTCTCCTCAAAATAGGTGTGGTGCTTGCCAGCGCTTCGCTCGGCCAACCCCGAGACAACCCGAAAGCAAGTTTCGGTCTGTCCCGGGGTTCCGGGTAACGGCCAGACTTACCGCAGATCTTCTTTAGCGTTAATCATATGACATATGAATAAGAATTAATCACGATACAACTGGATAAAACTCTCCACACGGGTTCCATCACAATAGCTCGGCCAGGCGTTCATCACAGGTAGTTCTTCTGTTGTGAATCTTCCCAGTGCGAGAGCTACAGAATACCAGACCGGGAAAATCGTATTGGCTGATGTCATATTCCCATTGTTGATTAACTCATAGAGTCCGCGTCCATTAGCCCATGCACTTTCTGGTGTATCACCGGCAAGGTAGTTATCCACCCAGATGGATGGTGACAGAGCCTGACCTTTCGCCAGTCTCGCTAACAACTCGTACCACTTCAGATATTCCGTGGTTCGCAGTGAGAGAATCGGGATTCCGCCACGTCTTAACAGTGCTGCCGCAGAACGTGAGTCTACCGGTGCGGCAATTCTATCCAGGTGGTTACGGGCTTGCTTTATCCGTGCTGATATTCCCGCAGGGCTCACTCGGGAGATGTATTTCTCCACCGTCTCAGTAGCTTCAGCGATATCCGGGGCCAACGAACCATCAACATGGAGGGGACATAAAACAAGGCCGGTATCATCGTGAGTCACCCAGGCAGAATTGTCAGTCGGGTTCCTGACGATAGACAACGACTCACTTTGACCCAAGATCGTTAACCTGAATGACTTAAGCCTTTCGGCTATCCAGCTGCCTCCATCACCAAAAACCTCAATGCGCTCGTGACTCATACCGCATCACCTCTACAAGTGCTTTACATTCAGACCTAATCATAACGGCTTCCCCGTTCGGAACAAAATCAGGGCATAGCCAAACCATACTCAGGAAATTTACAGATATGTCGATCTACAAAACGCGCTCAAAACGCTCAGGCGCGTTTTAATCAATCCGATCGTGAAAATACCAGGGGGATAAGCTCAGAATCGTTCTGAGGCGATTCTGGCGTGGTTTTATCCCAATAACGGATCCTTTTGCGAATACAGATCGGTTTACAAGGGAATTTGGCTGGTATGAGACGGAGATGATCCACTTTGATAATCTGAGCGATAATTTGTTAATGGTTTCGTTTTGTTTACGCGTGTATCGGGAGGGAAGTTATTCCGAACGAGGGTATCGACTTCATATTGTCCGTTTCGATAGCCGATCACAATTTCTAAGCGGTACTCGCCGCGACAAAAACCCCCGGAGGAAAACCATGTTGGTTATTCACTTTTGGTTTTCCCCGGCGATTAAAACCAGGGCAACCTCCGGTTGCCCATAAAAACCCCCGGAGGAAATTCATCTTTCCTCCGACATCGTGCGGTTTGATTATTACCATGCTCAACCTCCCGATGTAAAAATAGAGAAAACCGACGCTATCGCTTCCGCTTTGTTTACCTTCCATATTCGCGCCCGCGAAATAGTCCGCTGCATTCCCACCCGATCATACCCGGGCGAAAACACTCGCGATCATATTGCGATCATCCTGATTCATTTCCGCCGCGATAAGTCCGCTATCGCCTGAAGGCTCACTAACAGATCGCCTGAAGGCTCACTAACAAAAATACCAGGTCATCGCCTGGTATTCATGTATATCCGTTATGTTTACTCCAGAGCGGTTTGTATTTCTAAAGCTGTTTTCTTAGGTGAGTTATTCGAAGTGAAAGTGCCTGCCGAATTGCACGGTTTTTTCGTAACTCATCACGCAACCAAATAAGCTGACCTTCATACAGTTCGATAAGCGCAAGTTCTCGCTGGCTTGCATCCTTAAATTTCGCTGGTGGATATGATTCGCCTTTGTTGAGAGGTAGGTATTTGGGAACGACACGATCAATGCCTCCACCAGCTTTGCGCAAAGGTGTCAATCTGGCCCAGCGGATCCTGATAGTTGTTCCTTGCCTGGTTACGTTAAAGCTGTACCGTGCCTTCTCGTCATCAGCAATAGCTTTGTCCCAGTATTCCTCCCGAAGACTATTGGCCTCGTTAAACAGAAGTTCTGCGGCTGAATCAACCGCATCACGAGCCTTTTCCAGATCATTGATGTACCCGACGAGTTGCATAAAACCACCTCGATGTTTTTTGATTAGGACTTAACCCCAAAAAAGAGAATCTCTATTATTACGCCAGAACTCTATGTTTCTGGAGAAAGAGAAAACTCCTTTTCAGGTTCGATTTTTAGTTTTCAGTTCCAAAACAGGAAAGATTGATTCTCCAGTTAAGTATCTTTCTGGGTGTTCTCATTTTTTGCATGTTTCTGGAGAATACAATGGCAATCTGGTGATTGAGCTATTAATATCTATCTGTACGGGTACTTTTATCAAGCCATTTTATTTTAATCAAGCAGTTTGCCAATCTCTATATGATATGGCAGAAAACTACGTTTCTGGGCATTTCTGATTTTTAATAGGTTTCTGGGGAATATAATGGAAACTTACTTCCCCTAATGTAGAGGCGATTAACGGGATGACGCCCACCGCTGCACAAACCTCTTAGTAAACGATTATGTAGAGTCGCTATATGATATGGCAGAAACTTATGTTTCTGGCTTTTCCACTTTTTGTTACCTTTCTGGAGAATACAATGGCAAACGCAGCTGAAACTTCCATCACCTCCCTCCGTCTTCAGGATCAATCCTAAATCACAGTAACTTCATAGTGATTTATGTCACATTTTGTAGGTATATATACTAGTTTGAGAGAGTTTTTTTGGGGGGGAAGTGAAGGGGAGATATGCATATTTAAGTGAAATTATAACTTGTGCTTAAGTAAAATTTTCACGAAGTGTACCCTTGAGTAATCGCCACAACATACCTTAATTCACCTCACCGAAGCATGTGTTTTTAGTATATATACTCCGCGAAATCCCCAGGCGGAAAGCCAATCTAAATGTGTTGCCCTCATACATTACCACCTAATTTCCTCAGTCTGATTTAGGTTAGGGGTTAAGGTTTTTAGGGCCGGATTTAGCCATATATGACGTCCAGTTTCATGCAGCATTTATGTACATATCTGACATTTTAAACGTCCGTATCTAGCCATTATTAATGTCAAAAATGGGGACGTTTTGCCGATAAAAAAAATGGTAATCGATGATCGTTTGAATACCATGTTACAACTTGTTAACGGTTAATTCCCGACGTTGACAGAGGGAGGCCACCTTTCTTTACGTTAGTGCGAACCCCTTTTTGGCGCTCAAATGTTATCGGAGTGGCAGTAATTCATTTTTAACTTGCAGGGTTAACGAATGAGCAATGACAAATTGGTTGTCTGCGGAATTGATATTGGATACAGCAATGTAAAAATTGCTGTAGGGGATTCAGCGGATGACAAACCCACAGTCAGTATTTATCCGGCCTACGCTACGAATGAGCCAGTAGATGATGTGCGGCTGGTAAAGCGTAGCTGCGAACATGAAGTGTTGGTGTACCCAGGAGGTAAAGAATGGCGGGCTTTTACCGAACGCCCCGATGCGCGTGAGCTGCATGACCGTTACCACATGACAGAAATGTACCTGGCACTATATCTGGCCTCACTGGATAAAATCACTGCTAAAGCAGGCAATGAAATCGACCTGGTAGTAACTGGTTTACCTGTCCGTCTTGCTAATGAAAGTGAACGCGCGAAACTGACTGCGAGGCTCACCGGTACGTTTACTATTGCGCCAGGAAAAACAGTGACTGTTAAAAAATGCCTCGTTCTTCAGCAGGGCGTTGGTGTCATCAATGACATCGTTAACAGACCGGGCCTTATCAGTCAGGAAGAATTAGAGAAGTCGACCATTCTCGTGGTTGACCCTGGCTTCTTCTCGATGGACTACATCGCCTTTAAGAGCGGAAGCAGGGTATCAGGCTCTTCAGGTTCATCATTAAAAGCAACCAGTGCAATTATCGAAAGCATTGTGAACCGCCTTAATGCCGATAACCCGGAAGAGCGAATTGATGATCTACCAGAAATTATTGAAATCGCTCTCCGTAACAATGAGCAGTCTTTCTTTAATGGGTTCCGCCACATTTCCCTACGTCCTCTGCTTGAAGAAGCTATTCCCTCCATCGCCAGTGATGTAGTCAAAGAGTTGCGAAAATCGACAAGGGTTCTCGGGCCAGTCCATATCATTGCAGCTGCCGGTGGTGGGACAAGGTTCTACGAACAGACCATACGAGAAGAATTCCCCCGAGCCAGGATCGTATCGAGCCCGTTGCCTGTTGCCAGTAATGCCATTGGTTTCTGGAACTATGGCGTTGACTTGATGCTTTACGGCGATGATTGAGCAAAGGGGGTTTCATGCAAGTTCGAGTGACGATTAATCCAATACTGTTTCCAGAGCTGATTAATTATCTGGAATCAAAACAGTCTGGCCAGCGCAGCAGTTCACTATTGGCGCTGGCAAACCGAGCATTGCTAGCAGGTGACAGTTTTATACCCGGTATCGTCCGTGAGACTTCAAAAAAACGTAAATCAGAACAGAAGAAATCAGTCCGTGGGCCGAATACAGAAAATGAGACTGGTCTGATGACTAGTCAGAGAGACGGCCACTTACCCAAAGTAAATGAGGACACTGAACCAAAATTTCGTCACGTGGTTAGCAACGATATAGTCAATACAGGCCCGCCATTTTGTGTGGGCAGTGATATTCAAGAGTTCGAAGTTAAAGATGACCAGTTATCGACGGCGAACCTTACCAGTAAGCCTGAGATTGCTGGAAAAATACCGGATCCCAATCCTGGAGATAAATCGGGCGTTGGGGAGACAGGCGACAATCAAGATAGCGGCGTTAATGAAAAGGTTACACCAAGGCGTGTTCGCATAAGTTGATGCCGTTGTAGGGTTTGTGGGGAGGGGAAATGCAGATAGCAACGAAGAGTTTGGTGCTCGCTTTACTATGTGCTGCTTACTGCACGAGTACGAACGCCAGGCTTGTAGATCTTCGTGGCACTTCTTGGGAAAAGCATTCCCAGAAAGAGTGTGGCCTCGATCCGTACCTTCTCTACGCGGTGGCACTCACCGAGAGTAAAAATAATGCAGGAACCAAGGGGTATGTTGTTCCCAGCCCCTGGGCATTGAACAACTATGTTTATGGGTCGTATTACCCGACAAGTTATGAAGATGCAAAGAGAGCGCTAGCCCGCTATCTCTCAGCCACTCCGGTAACAGATATTGGAATCGTTCAAATTAATTTTCGTTGGAACGGACAGTATGTTAACCATCCTGAAGAACTCCTGGATGTCGATACAAACATCCGAATCGGGGCAAAGACTTTGTGTGCAGCCATCAAAGCTAACCCTGGCGATATAGAACTGGCGATAGGTGGATACAACACTCAAAACCCTAAGTTGGAAGGCAAGGCTCGTGAATATGGTCAGCGCGTATTACGCGTATGGAAGAGGCTTATCGAAAATGATTAATCAAAATTTGTATTTTCTACAGACTGCCATCTCAATTATTACCCGTGCGCAATCGTTGTATAAAAGCCCTTTTGAGTTAGCAGAAGGAGACCGGGAATTTTTGATAGAGAAATCTAATCAGGCCAAGCTCGCTTTATCGATGGAGAAGTATGACTTGCCCATCTTTAATATCTGTCATGATCCCGAGCGCAAGATATCTACTGAGGTAGAAAAATTCGTTCGTCATGACTCATACATCCTACGGCTTGCCCTGCTGGTATTCAGTGTTCGTGTTTTCATTAATACGGGGACTGTTGCCCAAACGTTCTACTGGTTTGATAATGAAAAAACCGTACAGCTTGTCGAACGTATGGATGATGCACAAACAATCGATGCAATCATAACCGGCAAAATATATTTTAAACCTATTCGTCCATTTGCCGATTTAGTAGATTGTGACTTCAGTACAGTTATTGGAGCCCCCAACCCAACCTTAGAATTAACAGGTTACTTACAGTCGCGCTATTCTCATTGGAGTAATTGATTATGAAGGCTGCTCTTGTCCGGGATGAAGATAAATTTGCTTTAACACAGAAAATGGTAAAATTAGGATTTCGTAGAAAGATCATTGTGCATTCGCTTAATGCAAGTGACCGTGTTATTGATTTTTTGCGAAAAGAGTTCCATCTGAGTGATGTATCAATCGGACGACTTAAACATTCAGAGACGCTGCTCAATACGACACATAAAAAGGTTGAGGCAACCAATTTTATGAGCATCTATCTGCGTCGTTCGAAAGACCCAAACAACAGTGACAACATCGTTGATGTGGTGAGTGCGTTCGAAATCTACCGGGAACTAAACCTTAAATTCCGCCCGGAAGAAGCCTCGAAAATGATGATTGATGCCAACGAGGCCTGGACTCTTGCTCGTGATTTTCGAGCTGAAGAAATACGTATGGTAAGGTGTTACCGTTGCGATCTTTCATTTATTTCACCGCAGAGTTGTGACCGTCCACGGAAAAAACATATTTGTCCGTTCTGCTCTGATACAGAAGCTGAAAATGAAAGCTCGTAAGTGACTAAGTTAAATTTCATAAAAAAGCCCGTTTTAACGGGCTTTTTTATTGCCTGGATACTTCGTCACGTGAATGAGTCGGGTTAGTATTGAATAACAAACCTACTGGTGTCCCAAGGAAAATAAAATGAAGAAAATCTCTGGTCTTGCTTTGGTATCGCTGATGTTAGTTGGTTGCGCGGCTTCTCAACCACCAGCTATGCCGGTTGACAGCAATCCATCTGATGCTTTGAAATTTGCCCGAGCGATGGATTTACGTCAGATCACCGATGCTGGCGATCAATACCTTATCTATAACGGTTTCGCGTCCAATGGGCAGCTTGTCCCTCTCAAAACCCCGGTTAAGGCTGGTGAAAAAGGTGTAACCAACCTGGGAGGTAATGGAGTGGCCGATGTGGCTGCGGGCTTCGCGACACACACATCTTTCATCCCTGTGCTGTCTGTTTTAACGGCCCAACAGCCTACTGCTATTGTTGATGGCGTGGTGCGTGTCGCGTCATGGAACGGTAAATCTCAGGAAGATAATGAGCGTGAGGTCAATGCGATTTTCTGGAAAACACTAACCCGGATGGATGGATACAAAGTTGGTGGGATGTGTGAGGGGAAAGGCGGTGCTGTTGAAAATGCAGTTCGTCGGAAAGCGACGAACGGTGATTGGGTATCGTATGCTGATATAGCTCCAACGTTGCCGAAACCACCTATCAGCACCAGCGGTCAGGTGACATTCATTATCGGTAATGACTGCTTCAACCTCTATGCAACACGAGCCTCTAACGTAGGTCTGGTTAAAGAAATGAGTAAAGAACTGGGTGCTCAGCGGGCTCTGTTCTTACCAGGCTCTCCTGAACATGAACCAATGGTATTCAGTGACGGTAAGCAATACCTGTTCAGAAAGTAAAAAAAAAGCCCCGACATAAAGTCGGGGCTTCTTATCCTGCAAAGCTATTGAGTTTTCAAAACAGCCTCTGTGCTAGATTTCGCCGCATCAACATCGATACTGTCAACACCGCTCTGGAATCGCTCCAGGGAGTTCTGGCGAGATCCATCTATATTCAATACGTTTCCTTTACCGGTTATCTTATCCAGATTTATTTCCGACGCTTTAGGTAAAAGTTTCGCCTCGTAAAGTGAACCAATCCACTCTGACAAATCGAGTTTGTTAAAATCAATCCGTCCAAATTCTTCTAACGTCAGTGGTCGACAATCCGGGTTCTTTTTATCCCCCCAGCCGATACCTAACATTGGTCTCCCTTGTTCCTGAATGATGCGACCAATCTGAGAATCAAACGTGCAATAACTTGACCGTTTCTCGATACAGACACCCAGAAACTTTGTTTCACACCAGCTGGATATATGCACGGCCAATTTTGTTTCTTTCTTAACGGCAAGCTTAAATTCATCAGGAGTACAAGCCCAGATGATGTTGACCAGTATATTAGCAATCTGGTACGCCATGTAAGCATATCCAACCACGGATATTGCCGAAACAATAGTTGACGACAATTGAACAGATGTAGCCAGGCCAGACGATGTTACGGCTGCGCCACCGCCAGAGGCCGCACTTTCAAATATCAGATTCGTCGCAGCAGGGCCGAAGGTATCAAGAGTCCATTGAGCAACTTGTTTCGTCAGCGCTCCTATAGCCTGATTCATCAAACCGGACAAACCTGCTTCTGTAGCTTGCTGAGCCGCTTCAGTACCTGCCGACCCAACCAGACTGTTGAAAGCGGAAATAGCTGGTCGAGTTATTGTATCGATGGCATTAGTCATAAGTTCGGAACCCATGTCAAAAATACCTTTTCCCTGTTCGAACATACCGGCTTTTACAGAGACAGCATCAGCAATTTTTAGAGTGTAGTAGGACAACTGCAAATACTGAATCCAGCTGACATCTACGGGCTGATCACAACAATCCACCCATCCCCCCATCGCCGATTTACATTGTGCAGACTCACCTTTAAAAAGAGTGCAGGAACGGTTGGTTTCGTCAGTATCATCGCCACACTTCATTTCATTCAATGCGTAAGTTGCGGCCTGAAGAGTTGCAACTGCTTTGTTGAAATCGCCGCTTGGTTCAGCAGAAGGCTGTAGGCAAGACCCATTAAGGCATTGCACAGCGCCAGGACAAGTATAGGTATCGGTGGAGGAGGTATTGGGTACAACGACATCCGTTCCGCAATCCCATACCTCGGTTGCCTGCCAGCACCCATTTTTGTCACCCTCCGCACCTGTTATGCAAGTGGACTTAATGAATTTACATGCAGTGTTTGCATCGTACTGCTTGCAAGTATTGTTAACGCCACCGTCGGTTCCGCAGTTGGAAACTACCGTTGCAGACTTACAGAAAGGTGAGAGACCTCCGATCGGCGGCTTAGCAAGCTGGTTTTCGCAGATACGTGCGCCATTTATGGTTGCGCACCCATTTGCATCAGGAATGACTGTCTCGCGGCAGGTTACCGTGTAATTCTGGCAATACCCGGCGTTGATGGCCTTCAGCAACGTATCGAATTGTTCAGGTTTATCAACAGTCCAGGCGTTATCCGAGATAATTTTGTTTGGGTCAAAGTAAATATAAATGAGAGCATAACCTTCGCCGCTGCCAGTCACTGACACACGGTTTTTGAAATTAAGAACGCCATTTTGGGGGGTATTTCGGATTTGTGCTGTTACATCTACATTAATCGACTGATCCCAGCTTGTTTTTAATTCACAGGCTCCTGATGTCTCTGGCGGGAAGACGTTTAAACCTTTTGGCCCTGCCCAAACCAAACTACCCCTATCTGTACCACCGACATAAATCTGCATGTAATCATCCCATTTAGCCCTGATGATCTTGGCGCTGGTAACTGCCTGGGGATTGTAGACAGTGACGGCCATTGCCTGTTCAAATATTGTGCAGTTGCCGTCCCAGTAGTTATCACCGACAGTCCCGAGCCAGAGTTCGATGCAGTTAGTGCCGCAAGAACCGATGTTCGCCGCGCCACTATAATGCGAGAGCATACCGGCAACGTAAGGATGGTAGAGGGTGAATGTGCCGCTGACACTTGTGGTACGGGTACATTCGCGATAATCAGGGATATGGTTGACGGTGTCCTTATTCGTCATGGTCTTGGTCATAGAACAATCACCAAGATCTTGCATGTACTTATCCTGATTCTCCAGGAAGTCTTTATGGCCATCAAAGATGGAATCATCAGGTTTAATGTTTGCTGTAGTTTTCGTTGAGCCCACCAGCGTTCGGTAAGCTTCGCCGCGCAGTGAATTTTCGGTTTTCAGATTGGCGTTGGTTGTATTGCCCAGTTTTAGCGTGTTGCTGTCATCTCCGTAGGTTCCTTTCAGGCTATCCAGTGAAGTTGATGAACCTTGATTTGGATAAGCAGAGTTCAAATCAACGGCCTGGCCTTTTCCATACTGAACCGTACCATTTGACGTAGCTGAAACTTGCGGCAGTGTTTTATAGAAATTAGTGGCAGATGTAACGTTTTCCTGGGTCGTTGCTGAAAAGGCATACGGCACGTAGGATACAACACCAAGGTGACATAACATCGTTATTGTGCAGAGTGGTCTGTAAAACCATTTTTTGCGGAAAAGGTTTTTCATTCTATGATCACCTTTGTCGTGGTTACTGATTATGAAATCAGAGATCTCGGTAACTAAATTTCGTCAGCCAGCATTTCTATGCGAAGCTACTAAAATGAAGGATTAAGCAGGCAGCGTATTAAACAGACTGGTTTCAGACAATAAAGAAGGACGGCAAAACGAGGGTGTTTTCAGCGTCTTGAATATTACCGACTGGAGGTACTTATGGACATGTTTGGTATTACTGGCCTTATCCCATTATCGGGGCCAAGCGATTCAGATTATGGTGGTGGAAATGGTAAGAGGGGACGTGGAAAAAATGGCAGAACGTTCAAGAGCAAATGTGAGCGTATGTGGGAGTTTTATATTCTGCTCTATTCTTTACTGAGCCTTCCTGTCGTATACATGTTCGTGACCACATAAGAGCCCTGCAAGATTGCAGGGCTTTATTGCGAATCACTTACTCGATGAAATTATCATGTCGTCATTTCCACCACTATGACCTCCATTGTTCTCTTTATTACGTGGATGCACAGGTACATACTCCTGATGCGACTGGGTTGCACGTGCAGGTGGCGGATCACTGAACATTGTACCTCCGTTATTTGAATCACTATGACCACCAGCGCCTTGGGTATTAATGTTTGTTGTCTCAGACCCACCATAGTTTGAGTTCTGGTTTAAACCATTATGACCTTCAGCACCTTGGGCATTAACGGTCATTGTCTCAGCCTCGCCGTATCCCTGGTTGTGGGTTCCCATCGCGTAAGGGACGCCATCACCCACAGCAGAACCTCCATTTGATGCCTGATGCATCCCTCCAAGGTTGTTGGCCATGCCACCGGTGTTGTATTCGTGGGTTTGGCGATCGGTATTCAGTGCAGTAGTAGCCTGTTGAATAATGGAGCCATCATTGGCTGAACGGTCTAAACCGGCATTATCAATACGGGCTGCAATACCACGGGCAAGAGCAGTATTTCCGCCCATAACCGTTCCATTGTCATTTTCACCACCCGTCGCGAGTTGAATACGTGCCATCATGTCACTGCGGGCCTGGGAAAGTTGTTGCTCAGACGCTCCAGCTTTAGTCATGGCGTAGTAGTTCACAATAGAATCTCGCGCCGCTTCGCGGTTTGCATCTCCACCAAGCGGAATTTCCCCAGCGATGGTTCTGGCCTGATCATGTACCTGTTCATATACCGGGCTTTCTTTGAACGCATTACTGACATGAGAAACGAGTTTATTAAAATCGCCAGTAATACCGCCAAGATTATAGTGGTTGTTTTCGAAATCATTTGCGGCGGTGTTACCCGCTTTCGTCATGACTTCACCCTCATTTCCCTTGTGAATTTGCTCAACTGCACCGCTATTCTGTCCCCCGACAGTATTAACCTGGCCTTGCCCATAACCATCAGACGATGACGCATGTGCTTCACCAAGCGCTCCGTAAGATCGGCCTGTTACTGCATTAACGGAGTTGCCAACGTCCGCTGCACCAGCAACTGCGCGGCCACCAGCGCTTTCAGCTCCACCACTCACGCCACGGTATTGCTCAGATGCAGTTGTCGTCAGTACTGGGCTGGAATCAGCGTTAATGAACCCGGCTTTGGCAGCTACTGCACCGGCAACACCAAGTTCACTGGCTGCTTTGAATTGAGCAAAGGTATGCGCGTCTTCGTGAGTCATACCTAAAGAGGTCAGGCTCGCTGCATCACCGGCGATTTTGCTGGACAGTTCCGGGTGCGCCGCGAGGGTTTGAGTCAATGTTGCTTGTGCATCATGATTACGACCAATGGCTGTAGCAAGTTGCGCAGCATTCATTGTCTGGCCCATTGAGGTACTTGAAACGAAGGAGTTTGCTTCCTGGAAGTTCTTTTGTGCGGACTGCATTCTTTGATTTGCCTCAGCAAAAGAACGAGTCGATTGAGAACTCTCACCTTCTTGCGATAAGGACTGGTACATCGCACTTGCTGCGGTATTGACGATGCGTGACTGGGTCGCACTGTCTATTTTGTGCGACGAGGCGCTGTCTGTAGAACCGTACTTAGCACTGTTGTCATTACTCAGGCCACTGCTTTCTGCCTCTGAACGTGACATTCCACCTTTAACACCAACACCAGCACTTGAACTTCCCGCACCGCCACCGACACTCACATCACCTTTGGCGATAGAGACAAGCGCCTGCATATCAGAAATACCTTGTTCTTTAGCCACAGAACTGACAAGGGCACGATCTGAGCTGCTCAGGCTGGCAAATGCTGCATTGGAAGCGTCACTATAAACTTGCGAATGTCCACCAGAATTCATGTTACTGGCCACCTGGCTAATCATTGCTCCAGATTGGGCAGTCAAGGAACTGGATGCTGAATCTAGTTCTTGCTTAGCGCTGGACAGGTTGTGAGTAGCGACCTTTTTCATGTCAATGGCAGGGAGAGTGCCAGAAGACCCACCCATGATAGTTCCTTGTGTTGGGTTAAATTCAACATCGGAACCACGACTGTTTATCGCAGGAGCGTTGGTGACATCAGGTGCGAGAGTTTTAGTATCGGCAGCTGAAGGTGCTGCTGCTGAGCTTGCAAGAGAGTTAAAGGCAACAGAACTGCCCCAGACAATGAATCCACCCAGGGCCGGGATCATCGCGTATAAATTACCAGCAAGACCTATACTTTTTTGAGTCTCAAACAGGAGCTGATAAAGCTGAGCAAAGCTAAGTCCGCCAGAACCCGAACTGACAAGAATTTGGCTTGACGTATCACGGATACTGTTTAACACATACATGTTGACGACCGCTGCGAGGGGAAGCCAAGTCCATGTCCAGATGATAACGAGGAAGTACTTCATCACCAGTCGCAAACCCATAATACCCAGACCGAAAAGGAAGGCCATAAATGGTGCGAGTGCGTATATTATTCCCTGGAAAATCGGCATAAATGAACCCATCCAGCTCAAGAATGATGAACCAGAAGAAGACCATTGGAATGCCTGTTGAGTCATGGTTTGGGCGCGAGTTACAGCAGCAGTACCACGAAATGAGCTTTCGAGTCCGTACATTGGCAGTTCCCTGAAATGAGGGTACATGACCAACATCAATTGGAAATCACGAATATCAGTGCCACTTATGTTGAAGAAATTCAGTACTTCCTGGGCTTTTCCTGAACCTGAGCATGGCGCACCACCGCAAGTGCGCCCGGATGCGGTATAAGAGCTGGCAAAAGCTGAGTCCAGGCTAGAAGCGTTCTGGGTAGCGAGTCCTTTAAGTTTCGTGTACGCGTCAGAACAGGTATAAAGTGAGCCCCCATTTGAAGATTCTTCAGTACTGGTAGACCAGCCGCTACGTACATTGTCGTAAATAACAACCCGCTGGAAGGAATCGTTCGAGGCTAGCCCTGATACACCTTGATTAGAGCGATACATTGAAGCAAAGGTTTTAGACCCACGAATAATATCGTTGCCTACGCAGTTCTTCACATAGTTTGAAACGCTTGCGTCCAGATCACCGTAAGCACCAGTTTGACCCGTCCAGCGCATTGGCGTTTTCAATGTGTCGTATAAAGTGGCCAGAGTGAAAAGGGGATCCAGAGACCCATACTCAGTCATGCTTGGGACAGAAAATGCCTGCTCCATCTTCTCGGTAGTTGCATACCCAACAGTAGACAGTACAGATGCGGCAACGGCTAATCCCGCTGGTACATTATCAACAGCACGAAACTTACCCGTTGTAACATCTTCAATGTTGGTGCGCATCGATACACTGAAAAACAGGTAATACATCACGACGGCCACACACATATGAGAAAGGGATAATGATTTCCCGGCTGATATAGCAGCAGCAAGCACGACACAAATTACACCAATGAGTGCTGAAATCCTAAACAAGGATCCGTAAGTGCCATCATTCAATAACATGGCAACGGAATTGAATATATTATAAATAAATTCAATGTTGCCAACAGTATATACGTTCCATTCACTCATATTAAGTTACCTTGTTAGAGCGAGCCATCAAGAGAACCTTCAGATTCATAATGAACCTGCGGAAGCGTTGTCATATAGTTGCTGAATGATTCAGGTATACGGGCCTCGCCACCATAACGGGATATCATGGCGTTATAGGAGACATACAGATTTTGCCTTGCCTTTTCGATTAGCTCTCCAGCATCCTTATAATAAACTGACGCCGATTTATCATTTTCCTGCTGGAGCCGTGCGCCGGTCGCAGCAGCCGTAAGCATTTCGCTGAGGTAGTTATAAGCAGCTGAATAGGCTATGACAGGAGATAGTTCACGTATATAGGAATAAGATGCGGCTAAATCATGACGTGCAATTTGAGTCGCTTTACTGGTAGCACCAGCTACGTTGTAGTAGTTTGCTTGCCGTAATTTAGCATCCCCAGGGTTTGAACCAGTTCTGGCCGAGCTCAAATATCCGTTATCGATAAAGAAGAGTGTGATATTGGCAGCGAGACCTTTAATTATTTTGGTCTGTTTTTTGGGATTCTCACAAGTACTAGTCTGACCTGAACAAGACCAGAAATCGAAACTATCATCACCATTTATAAAAGAATCCAGGACATTTGAAGTTGCGAGTGGAGCAATCCTAACCACACTCTTTTTAGCTGACCCATCTTTATCTGTACCCAACTGGCTACCGACGATGATGGTGCCGGTCATAGACATAATAAGTTCTTTTTGCTCATCTTCGGAGCCGATGAATTGATTACTAAAGCTACCATTCTGGAGCAAACACCACACAATGTTACCGTAATCGTCACATGCCTTTCTTTTCCCTGCCTCTTGTTTTTGTACGTCGGGTGCTTTACCACCACCCATATTGCCCCACATGGCTTTAAATTGGTCTGAGAGGCCATCAGAGGACAGCTGAGAAGATACAGCAGCCTTTGCACTGTCACCAAATGCAGAGGCAGTGTCGACTAACAACCCCTTCGCTAACTGACACGAATTTGCGGTCAGATCGTTCATCTGCTGGATGATTGCCTGCATTTTCGAAATAGCATTATCCAGAACGGCATCCATAGCGTTCAGGGCCAACTGGAAAGCTAGACCGGCAGCATTAGAAGCAATATTACGTAGCATCTGGACGAACTGATCAGCGTTGATGAACGAGAATGACCCGCCGAAAAGGTCTATCCCTCCACATCCTCCCGACGCAGAAGGGAGACTAATACTAATAGGTGTCAATGTACGGAGCTTATTACGTAGAACAAATCCGCCACCGGTATATCCATCACGTGTAACGCTCTGATAATCACCGGGAGCTGTAACATTCGACATAGAGCCGAACATACTGTCTAGCTGAGTACTAATGCTGGTGGCCTCGCATTGAAAAGCTGTCAACCCGGAGAGGCAGATAGAAATTGCAAGAATGTTTCTACGGAATACATTCTTTATATTATAGTTGCGCGAAATCTTCATTTTTCCCCCGGGTTATTAGCATTTGGGTTAGGTGTCGAACCGTAGCCAGCTTTAGCTTGTATATATTTGATAAACTCATCAGGTTGTTGAGTTAGGTCTTTAGGCATGTCATTCAGAATGTTTGAGTCGATATAGCCGGTATCGTTATATGGCAAGGTGCTCTTATATTGCTGGTCAGAAATGATCCCTGCATCGTGGGCAATAAGGACTGTTCTTGAAATTAACTGGTCTGCACTGATAGGCCCAAATGAGACAATGCGTGTTGTAGATGGCGGGATTGCCAGAGCTATCGCAGGTGCGTTTGATATTTGGAGCTTTGATGCCTGGCCAGAATCAGGCCTCCAGTCCGGGTAAATATTCCCTGGAAGAGGTTTACCATCAAGTGAAATTGGGATGACCTTCATGTCTGTCATGAAACTAAACGTATTCATAACAGAAGCTTGCTTTACGCATATGGAGCAGTTTTCCCCACGGAAGAAGAAAAACAATCCTGCTTTTGTCGCTACGTCTTTTATGACCGTTCTCGAATTGTTTTCAGCTTCATTCGATTGATCCATTGCCCCAAATGTTGAGGTTGAGCGGCGGCTATTCTCATCTATGAGGGGGTCGGTAGAAGTAACCAACCTAGCCATATCAGTAAAGCGGCTGGCTTTATCCAGCATAATGCGTTGGGCCAGAAAATATGCCCTAACGTTTTCTTGGGTAGGATTGTCGATGGCCTGGTTGCGTAGTTTCTGAATGTTTTCATTAAACCAGGCTACGGTGAACGGAGCCGGGCCGGGCTTTTCAGTTGCGGCAGGTTCTGGAGTCGACTCCATAGGTGTTTGAGCAACCTGTTTAGGCGTTTCTTGAGGCGGTAAAGTCGGCGGAGGAGGTAACTTCACTGGCTTTTTCTTCACTGGCTCAGGTGGCGATTTACGCCAGAACCAACCTTCCTCTTTTCCATTCAGAAATGCCTGACCACCAGCGAGGTCGTCACTGGTGGTCTGAGGGGATTGAGACGTTGGGGTGTTACCCTCATCCGCAAGAACTGAGGTAGAAAAAGCAAATCCCACTAGCAGGGGAATAATGATTTTAGTTAAAAATTGATATTTCATCGGAATTACCCTCGGAAATTATTCTTGCGATAGACTCCGTCCAGAAAAAGCTATTTTTTCCACTAAAGACCCTTGCACTTTCAAGTTGGCGAGTTAATGCATAATGCCTATATCTGACCTGTCCTATACGTTTGGCTACACTATCCGACTTAACACCAATTTCGGAGCAAGCCTCATCGAGAGTCATGCGTGTTCCATATTTACGCAACAGCTCATCAGTAACTATGTTCTTAGGGTCGTCGTTAACTAATACCGCAGGGATTTTGTGTGCTGGCATAAGCATTGCCCTGTTATGAGAACATTTAAGTGTCTTCATAAAACTCCCTTATCAGAAATACGGACGGCATTACGATTAGTTTGCCATATGGGTTAAAATAACAAGTTCAAAAATGGCAACGTTTTGACTGTAAAAATCAAAAGTAATTTTCATGTGCATCCGTTTTGTTTACATGATTTGAAATCAGCAAATACAAAAAAACCCAGTCCGAAGACTGGGTTTTTCTGTGTTAGCTAATTAAAAGAATTAGATGCTTTAAAGACCAAAGTTATCTTTAAAATGGCCTTGGTTCTTCCAGGATGAATTCTCCATCACACAGCATTCAAATACTGTATTCAGGCCGTCATCTGGAAATTTAAGGGCATCGTTGCCTATACGAATGATGTTACCGATGAGTTCACGGGCTAACTGAGAATTACGCAAGAAACGCGTAAAGAACTCATTGCTGATATGTTTGCCCAGGTTATAAGCAAATTCAAGCAACGTTGCATCGTTAGCAGTCAGCACCGCACCAGATTCAGATGCGTAATAAAAAACATTCTCTTGGCAACCGAGGTTTTTCATTGCGCGGAGAAACAACATTTCTCCTTCCATATCCATAAGGCGAAAAATTATATCAATATCAGATTCATCGTTTACGACAGCACCGACAGCATCATAAAGTACGGCAGCGGGAGCTTGTTCAAACTCATCACGTTCGTAATTCATCAACATACGGTTTTGTGCGTTATTAAAGCTATCAATATGATCTGATTTAGCAGTAGTTGAAGTATACATGAGTGACTCCTTAGAAATTTTCTACCAGACAGTTTGTTCTTTCATGAAGTCAGCCTCATTCGCTATAAAGCGTTTTGCTTCATTCATCGCCGCATCGAAATGTTTATTACCCAACTTACGTCCTAGATCAGTTATCTGTTCAACAAGAAGAGCACATTCAGGGTGAGTAAATCGTCCACCACCTTGGCAGTAAGTTAAACGAGTAACCAGCATTAATGCCTTCGACTCATTTTGTGTTACATGAAAGATGGTTTTCTGAGTTCCTATCCCTCGTTCGTTCAGAATATTAATGGTATCCATATCGGCGAGTAGTAACCTTAAGTCCTGCAAATCTCTATCGATTGAATGAGGTCGCAATGACATATCGCCAGACACAAAACCATAGATATCCTCGGTTTCAGAATGAAACATATATACCTCGATAAATTAAATGAATTAGAAGATACCCGGCTTACACCGCAATAGAGCATTAAATATCTGCTCACGAGCCTCAGAAGGATTTACTTGTTTTGCAATTCCTTCAATCCACTCATCAACCGGCAATCGGGTAAAATGATGGTCTGTATTGCGAATCCTGATTGCAATGACAGCCCAGTGAGCGAGAGCATACTGAATATAATGCTTATCGCCTTGTGCAACTTCACCGCGTATTCTGGCGGTGCGGTTGTTATACTCTATCAACGCGCAGCCACTCATACAGACTCCAGTTATTAATCTATATAGTTAAAAGACAATTCCATCATCAATCGCCGTCAGGCTTTCGATCTTTGAAATGTCGATGAAGTTAAATCGTCGTACATTGTTTGCAGTAATAATCCGACCGTCATTAAGCTGAATGATCTCACTTTCTTTATCAGAACGTGATGGCCATGAAGCGATAACAGAGTCTTCAGTAATTACATAATGCCGACTATTTGATATAAACAAAATGCATGGGATATCCATTAAATGAGACTCCAGACATTCAGTCTTTAAAGATTAAAATTCTGTAGTACCAATCCATACATCATTAATATATGCATCGGCCCCAAACTCAACACCACAAGGCTGTACTTTATCCAGGGTTTCGAACGTCCATCCTTCTTCAGGAGGCCATTGGAAAAGCAATGGCGCTCCATCCAAATATTTTATGGCGAGAACCCCATGACGAAGAGGTGCGAGGATATCTGTTTCACCGGGTCTCACTTTAACCCAATAATGAATCATGATGTCACCTTTATTGATTTACCCGAGGAATGAATTGGGTTTGGGTGGTTATATCAGACATGAGTTCATAAATCTTGTATGGCCACCAATTTGAATCCATATCACGGAAGAAATGAACCTCAGTGATATCGGGACACATCGGATGCCATAGGTTAAAAACCATAAGTTCAGATGCCTCAACCTCAATGAACTGATTGATTGAGGTTTTCCTGAACTCATTCGTGGAAATAAACCCTATTAGATCCTCCAATTGATTAAGCAATAAACCCGCTTGTAGCAGTTCAGAGGAACTATCGAAGTCATGTTTTAAAATATTCATGTTAGTCTCCAGCGTGGCACGAAAAAAACGCTGACCGAAGTCAGCGTTTGTATTATTACAGAGGTTTATTCTTAAGCGGCTTCGCAGCCTCTTTAGGATAAGTGTGATAAAACGCTTTTCTGTATTTTTCGTATCCAATACGTTGGGATGCAACATGTTCCATATTAGTGGGAGCAGTAAAGTGATGACACGCAATCAGTCTTGCTTGTTTTGCCAATTCACTTGACCACTCGTGCAGGATTTCCATCCGGGTTTCGAATGGATCAAGACCCGCTATTTTGCAGCAACTCGTAAATGAACATAAGTCTTCCTGATTTTCTTCCGAACAAATCCAGAGGATTTCATCCACACGCTGCTCACCAGTACTACGGTATGCAGTCATGATATATATACTATCCCGAATTATTTCGTAAGCCATCTTTGATGAAAAACGAAGTTCATAATTATGTTCTGAATCGGCTGATATCAGATCATATTCACTTTCAGTGGCATCGAAAATACTCATGAATGAGAGTTGATTTTCGTGAACCACTTTAGATTTTGCGGTTGCAGACATAATGATCACCTTTAAAATAAATTAAATTAATTTAGAAAGCTAAAACGGAAATTAAAATACAGATTAAGACATGAGAGCTTTACGGGTTACTTCAAAGAGTTTGCTACGTAAGGCAGAAACAGAACCGACAGAAACACCGGTATCACCAAAAAGACTTTTCATCATGCGGTCACTGGCATCACCGAAACCGATGCCAATAACGATGATGTCATCATCTTTAGCGCTTTGTATCATCGCTCGCGCAGAAGCCATATCATCAGGCTGGCCATCAGTTGCTATAACCAATACATGGCGATCCGCTTTAGCTGACGTCAGGTCTGCAAGTGCAGGCCATAACGATTCGCAAAGAGGAGTACAGCCTTGCGTACCAATACCAAACTGATGAGTTCCTATAGCTGTCCGTAAAGTTTGCTCCCGTCCTTTTAACAGACCTACGCTATTATGTGCGGCGTGTGGGAAATGGTATGCCGAGGTAGTTACCCCCTGAATACCATCGAGCGCATACAACATTGATACAACAGCGGCTTCAGCCTCTTTAACCGACCGGCTCATTGACCCGCTAGAGTCCAGCAGGATAGTAAAAGCAGAACTGACATCTACTGCCTTGGACTTATGTTTAAAAAGACGCGTATTGCCCAGCATGGCACTGGTAACCAGTCGAGAATCAAGCTTACGACCAGTTTCACGATGTGTTCTTCTCACCGCTCTTACACCCTGTAACAACCCATGAAGTGATTGGCGTAACCCGGTAGCCATCTGCACCCCTAAACTTACGGATGCATTACCGGTATCGTGCCGCTTCGCAGGTGCTACTGAATATGGAGTAGGTGAAACGATACGTTGATGCGGGGGTACTTTGTCTTTGATTAACTGATTGAGCTTATCTGAAGTGTTCTGTCCAGTACGGCCAAGGTCATTCGATGTGGTTCCTTCGAAAGGGTCTTTACCGCCCTGGGACATGTTAACGACAGAAGCTTCACCCGAAGCATTTGAGCCCGGTTGGGAAGCTCCGGCTTTGTTGTCACCAGAGTCGGAAGCAGGAGTATTACGATTAGCTGACGTTGACGATGAGTTATCGTTTTCATCATCGCTATCGTTTTGCCCATGTTCTTTATCTGGTGCGCCACCGGTATTACCATCAGGATCTGAAGAAGGCCCATTCTGACCGGCTGACGATGACGGCGAGCCGCCATTACCGCCTGAACTTACAGTCTGGCCATCCCCATTTTTGTCAGAACTGTCGGATGACTGGCCCGGCTCTGACGAACTGTCATCGCCTTTGCTGTCACCATAATCAGCGCCCTGATTATCATCCTGCGGAGGTTCTTCTTGCTCATTAGTTTCGTTAAATGCATCTACTGCGAGGTCATATAACCGACATGCAACTTCAAACACCTTTTTAATCGAGGTTGCTTGTACTGCTTCAGCCATAACCGTCATAGCTTTGTCGTACAGCTCCAGCCCGAAGATGCGTTCAAAGTCTTCACGCACTTGCTTTGTTGGGATAGTTAAACCGTTGAAGCGGTTCAAACCACAAGTAAGCAGGGTATCCAGAAATACCGATGAAGCTTTATCACAGGATTCCGCTTCTTCACTGAACAAAAAATGATTCAGTGAATTGAGATACTTCAATGTACCTGGATAGCGACAACTCATCGCACGTTCAATGCGCAAATCTTCGCAAAGATTGACCAGGTGTCTAAGTACCTCAACGTTGTATTTATCCGACTCCATATGCTCTTGAATGAATATCTTAAGATCACCAAAATCAGTGAAACGGATATGTGCTGCTTCATGTACGGCATACCCTAATAACGGATTTGCCAACATTTCAGCGTCCTTGAAGAATGGAAGGTTAATAAGAAAACCAGCACCAGTCTCCGTAGCATATGCTTCATTGCCGCCAACAGAAACATTAAGACCAATCTGAGAGCTTAATGCACGTGCGACAATAGGAAGGGAATTATAAATACCCATATATACCTCACAATAAATTTAAATAGATTAATTAGAAAAAAGGCCCGGAGTGGGCCTTTTATTTTTAAAACACCATTATTGTTTCGTCATCATCGAGTGAAGACGAAATTACAATTTCAGGCTCTTTTCCATCAATGACTTTTTCAGAATCCAAACCCGAAATAAGAGCTGAGTCTGGCAGAGAGCGGGGTACAATCGAATCACCGCCCAAAAATGAATCATCATCGACTATAACCGCACTAAACGCCGGTATTACAGCGTCATTAACAATTCCATGCTCCTGGGTATCGGACAAGTCGTTAACGTCAGTATCAGCCGACGTATTAACCGGTTCGATTGCCAAAGACGTATCAGCTGAACCATTGATTTCTACCAGAACAGATGGGGCTTCAGCGAGTGAATCAACGCTTTGCAATCCGATCGGATCTTCTACTACCACAGCAGATGCAAACGCATCTGTATGCGGAGGAGGAAGCGTTTCTACCTGAACCTGAGTTGCCGAAATGGCCGCTAAAGTCATGGCATCATCATCTCCAATAAGGTTCATTGAAAGTGATGGGTCAATCGCATCGTTACCATCTGTAGTACTGGCTGATGACAGCAGTTCTACAAACTGTTTTGCATGAATTGGGTCGCGTAGGTTATTGAGGAGAGAGAGAATGTCGTTATAAGGTTTGCCCGTCACTTTGCCGGTTAGCGGAATGTCTTTCATTACCTGATTAACATAGTCGCTAAGAGACTGGACGCTTGGTGCGATGAAAGCTAGGGAAGCGAGTTTATCGCCGCAGCGGCGTAAAGGATTTAGTGTGTGCTGAGAAAACGCATCGGGGTTCCTGTTTTTAAGGAAACCTTCAACAACATCAGCCACATCCTCATAAACTTCATCCGCTAAACTTTTAACTTGCCCAGTTAAACCATCCTGAATGACACTGTTACCATAAGGTGTGATATGAATCGCAGTAAAGCCAAATTGTATCTGGCTATCCATATAAGACAAATCGATCGCAGCATCACGCAAAAGTATAGAGCGATACTTTTCTTCAAAAGAATTAATCCAGCTATTAAAATCAGCTTTCATAAATTCCTTTTTGTAATCGTAAAACTCGCCCTTAAGTACATTCAGTTTACCAATTAAATCATTAACCTTGTCGGCTGGAATTGCATAGCCTCCCATAAATTTAATACCCGCTTCAAGACATAAAGCGTGAGCTGAATTCTTCTTGCGGGTAAATGGATTGATGAGTTGTGGGTCAATGATTTTCTTGCTACCTAATGAAACAAGTACATCAGGTGGCAAATCAGCACTGTTACCAAGATCTTCTCTTTTCAGCTTACGACGACCACTAATACTGGTGATATCAGAAAGAGAAACGAGAATAAGTTGTTCCAGAACCTGAGTGGCATTGGATTTGATAGTCATGACATACCTCATTAATTTAAAATTGATTTAAAAAGAATTAAAAAACCCCAAGCGGGGTTTTATTTAAGTGCTTCAGAACCGAATACAGCTTCAACGATGAGATGCAAAGATTTTTTATCATCTGCTGATGCACGATTACCAATCTGATAATCGAAAGCTGTTAATAATGCACGTGGCATCTTTGCAGCTTTCATCATTGAGTAGCGGTCAAGCCAGGCCACCAGCGAACGAGTTGAACACGTTACTGATAAACGAGTGTCGGGAAGAACACCGTCCGGGAGTTTTGCACTGTTAGTATTGACACTAGTGTCAATTTCACCGGTGATATTCTTGCCTACAAAAAGACCGCGAATCATATTCGCAACGTCAACAAATTTCTCCGCGACTTTGGTGTCGGGGATATATTTGGTAATCAATTTAGTCTCGGTTTCTTTTGGCATATAGTCAGCAGTGATAAACATATAGCGGTCAAGGTTGGCCACATTTAATGTTTTCACACCGCCATAAACGCCAGTAAAATCGCCCTGACCAATTGAGTTAGCCGTTGCAACAAATCTGAAGTTCGGGTGCTGTTTAATTACCTCGTTGGTTTCAGGAATAACTAAATTCCCTCCTTCGAGGATGGCGTTAAAGGCATTGGCACAGGATGGGTCTAATTGATCGTACTCATCGAGTAGGAAAATCAGTCCATACTTGTACGCCAGCGTCAGTGGGCCATGAACAAAAACAGTCTTGGTATCACCGGTCAGTTCATTACACTGAAGCCGGAGACCGCCAATGAGATTGTTAATATCCAGGTCTTGTGAAGCTGTAGTTTTCATGACAGGCCAGTTAAGTCTTGCTGCTACTTGTTCGACAACACTGGTTTTGCCACAACCTGTTGGGCCAGAGATCCACAGAGACTGATTTTGTGGATAGTTAATCCACATCAGTACAGATGAACGCAAATACGCTTCAAAAACATAGTCGTCATTCTGTTTAGGCACGAATGCACTAAATGGATTGGCTGAGTCAAATCCCTGGAACGGTTTAACTTTATCCATCTGATGATCTGGAACAACAATACCAAATACAGAAGGGTGGACAGGTGTAGAGCGCGCCATGATTTCAACAGACAGGTTTGCGAAATTAGTAGTCATGATATACCTCATTAAATTAGATAGATTTAAAAATTAAAAATTAATTAAGAAGAATGATGTTATGCAGCAATATCAGCACGTACTAAATCGACATGCTTATAATTGCGGCTAACACTGCCACTGTTATCAACACTGGTAACCTTTGGTGCATACGTTACATAAGAAACGATGCCTCTGGCTCTCAATGCAGAGACCAGAACAGGCATAAAATAGGTTTTGGCATAAACAAGTACACCATCAGCCTTATATTTATTACAGAGTGATGTAGCGATTTCAGCAAATTCTTTAGCTTTATCGGTCATAACATCTTCTGAAGGACAGGTATTAAAGGTCAACAGTTCACGTAATGCGTGTGATACTTGCTGATCGACATCAATAACGCCCATTTCCCGTTGTTCTGGGGATGCAAGATATGCAGTCATATTTACAAGAAACATGATCAGACTCCTCATTTAAAAAGATTAGTGAATTAGATGAATTAGGCCTTGCATGAAGGCTGAAGTTAGGTACTAGTTTCAGTTTGGGAGTGACTGAGGCACTTGTTGTTGTCTACGTGACAACAAAACACCTTTTTCGACGGACAAAAAAGCCTGCCGCTTATGAGAGCCGCAGGCTATCGAATTTGTTTAGGCGAAAGAAATCCTTGTGAATACCAGGAGGTATTCAGGAGTGGCTTGAGCGCCGAATTTAGAAGGTGTTTAAAGGCAGTTGCCTGAAGTTAAGCGGACTAAGCCGCTATTTAAAGATAATAAAGGATGTGTAATTGGTCAAGCAAAAAAAAAGCCCAGTTTTAAACTGGGCTCAATAATTAAAAAACAACGTATTGTTGGGCTGAGTCTGTCTCTTCTGCACCAGGAGATACCAGTACGGAAGTGTCATCCAAAGGAATGTAGACAGTATCAGTCAGAGTTGATTTATATTCATAGGTACTTAACGAATTTCGTACCGATGACTGACCGTAACATTCTGGATGATGTTTGGGGTCAATAGATAATTTATCGCAGATTCGTTTGTAGCTCGGTTTTTCCGGTACGCGAGACTGAAGAAAACGAAAGCCAAAGCCATCGATTCTAACCAGCTCGTTATAGGAAAAGCCAATAGAAGCACCTAGACCCTGGATCAATAAATTGACCGCGTTCTGGTATTCTTCGAACTGCTTTTTCTTTAAAGCCAACTCTTTCTCCATCTGCTGCAATGTTCCAACTTGTCTGGCTATGTCTACCACACGAGCTTCGAGGTCGTCTGGAAGCTTAAAGCCTTGTGTCTGAGACATGATTTCAGGGTCAGAGATAAGCAAAATATCTTTTTCCTTATCAAACGGTAGAGCTGTTTTTGTCTGAACCTTATTCCAGAAGTATTCGCAGGCAACCTGGACTCGATAAAACGCTTTCTTCGAAGGCATAATTTTAAAGACCTTGGTCTGGTCAGTGGCCGACCAAAACACAAGATACGCCTGGGGTGCGCCTGTTGTCAGCAGCTGGTGCTGAACTTGCCAGTAGTAATAACGGAATTCTGGCGATTTGGTTTCAAGCTGAAGAATAGAAAGATGTTTGCTCTCGCAAAGATTCTTTATCTCAAGGATTGAACCATCGTCGAACTGCCCATCCAGCGAAGCAATCATGTAAGGATACTTTTTGTTCCTTACACAGAAAGGCAGGGCGATTTGTCCAATCTCTTTTTCGCAGTAACTTCTGGCAAGTGCTTCAAGCTTTTTACCAGCATCAACCTGTTTAATGACAGAAAGGTCTTCTGCCTTAATCAGGCCAGCGTATTGCAAATAGAGTTCGTAGGGCGTTTTAGTTGCACCAGCCTCCTCTAACAGAATAGGGGAGCATGTTGCTGTCACACCAGTTTTACGCCATTCGAGCCATTCCTTTGAGCCCTGCACAACATCAACGACTTCATAAATGTCAGACATAATGATCACCTTAAGATAAATTTAGAAAGTTAAACCGGCAGTTTCCTGCCGGATAAGTTAAGCGGCCAGAAGATCTTCAATAAGACCTTCTACCATTTCTTTTAGAGGGGGAAATGTCACATTGTTGAGAGCGGCATTGAGCCTCACAAAATCAGATGTATTAACAGCCTCAAGATATAACTTGTGTATTTCCATTGATTCGGCTTGGACTTCACCGACCCATTTGGCCGCGTCGGTTTTAAACTCACCCTTACCCATTTTTTCGATGAAGTTAAGTACTTGAGTAAAATCGAAGCTACCTACTGCGTTAGTTAAATGATTTTTGAGAAGTGACCGACGGGATTTTTCTAAAGATAAGCGAGCGAATGCCAGCTCACTTTCATTCAGATCGAAACTGCTTTTTGCATCGTTTAAAATAGTTTCGTATCCAAGCGTCTTTTCTGCCCGGCTTACTAACTTTTTAATTCTGCGTTCAGCCCATTTTCTGACCCCGGGATGCTCAGACATTTCTTCATTGGACTGCCCATTGGTTTCTCCGGGTGGAGGGAGAATATCATCAGCCGAACCATTTACGTCAGCTGGAGGTGTATTTCCCTCAGCCGTATCGTAAACATCGGTTGGTGTATTGCTCTTGATGTCCTGCTGCTCGGTTGAATCAGGTTCTTCAGGGAGCTTATTAAACTCACCTTCAATAACTTTATCATCAGACTTTGCAGTTCGGATTGTAGTATCCGTATTACCAGCCGTCCTGGCTTCTTGTCTAACCTCCATTTCAGCTTCAGCAGCTGCGACGGGTATTGTTGCTGTACGGAAACCTTCACCACCAGCAGTGTTCAGATATTCAATCATTGAACTCAGGCGAGTACGGTTACCAGGAATTAAGTGTATGGTCTGCTTAATAGCTGACTTGAGCACCATCTTCCAAGGGAACTGAGTCCACGGTGAATACTGCCGTTTCTCCACTTTTGCCCAAGATTCGGATTTCGCCCGAGATTGAGCTAAATCCTGAAGGTCAATGAAAAATACCAGATGACGTCCATCCTTCATTAAATAGTCGACATAAGCCCCCCTGAACATGCCTCGATCTCCTAAAGCACCCTGATCGGTGTTTGTGAGAACGAGTCCCCCTTTATAAGCAAAGGGGTCAAATTCGTGGTCTGGGCTGGAACGACGACCATTGGTTTTAAATGAGTCCTTTTCAAAAACTAATTCAGCCACAATGTCTTCGCATAAACCTTCATCGGTGGCCATCCTGCTGAGCCCAATATAGGACACGTCAAGAATGACACGACCATCGCGTGGAACCAGGTAAGCCTGCTTCTGCGCCGGGTCAAGAGTAAGGCCGCTACTTGCAAGCTGAAGGAATGCTGTTTCGAAGGACTTTGGATTATTAACTGCTATGTCAGCCAAGTAGTTATTATTGTTGACAATATGTTTTGCAAAAACGCATTCACGTTCGAATGAGATGTGAGGTGAACTGGAACCTGCGGATGCAAACATCTTTTCGAGCGACAACATATGTCGAGCAATGCTGTCTATCTTAACGACAATATCGGTGTTCCCTTTATTGTTGTTTGAGAATGAACCAGAACTACGTGATTTATTTGAGTACATATATACCTCATTAAATTAAATAAATTATAAGATTAAAAAAGAAGAAGGTTGCTGAGGAATCAGCAACCAGTCATATCAACCGCGAACTGATGAATATGCGTTAGTTAAAGTTACTTGCCCGGAGGAGCTTAATTTTTCATTAAGTTTCATACGAGCTACAATAACGGCTGCTGTCGAATTATCGGCTGGCAGATTTGTCCAGGCTTGCATGTTGACAGGGTGCTTAGAGGTTGCGGCTTGCGGACGTGATGTCTGCACGGCTCTATTCTTAGCATCCAGCTTCGGCGAAGCTTCTGGTATCTTCTCTACTGAATTTTTATTGTTGTCTGGTGATACAGACTCTTTTCCAGGGTGCAGCTGCTTTTGCTCGGCATATACTGTTCTCCATTTTTCAGAAGCAGTTCTTACCTCTTCATCAGACATTTTCTGCCACTTCATATCGTCCTTAAGTTTTTGCGCTACTTGAGGGGATAGCGAAGTGACGGTTGATGTAGATGGTGGCTTTACAGTTTCATTTGCACGGGTATCTATTGATTGACCAGTCTGAATGATTCGAGCCATGAAAACATGAAACTCAGTCCTCATTTGGTCAATACCATGTTTTGTATAACGGAATGATCGAGCTAATGCTTCGATATACAGTTCGGTATTCATTTGAATATTATCGCGTAGAAAATCCGCGACTTTACCAAATGCTTTTATCGAATAGAACTCGGTCTGAGACTTGCCGCTAATGGACATGTCACAGCGCAAACGGAAATAAATATATGAATCTGCATTGTTAGATGCAGGCACATATTTAGGTTCTATCGCAACAATACCCTTTGCTCTGGATTGCATAGTTTATACCTCATAAATTTTTAAATTAAAAAAGTTAAAATGATTTAGTGCTATAGGCACAAAAATTAGAAAGATTTGTGAAGCATCCAGTTAGAGTGCTGGACTCACTGTATCCTCAACAAGAGGAAAAACACCTTTTTCGACGGCGCAGAAAACACGATGCATGATGCACCGTGTGTCGAATTCTATGGGCGTAGGGAAGCCGTGCGAATGAACTTATTCATTCAGGGATGGCGCGTTGCCGAAATAAAGAGTGTTAAAAGAAGTTAAGCGGGATGCCCGCGATATAAGATTATGATACGACGTTTGGTTGGTCAATCCAGAAAAGAAAAAAACCCAGCTTTCGCTGGGTTTTTATAGGGAGGTTTAGCATAACAAGCGTTCCAGACGCTTCCATGTTTGGATTGCCATGTCGGTTGAAGCATCTGATATCTCTTTATAGAGATCAGTATTTCGCCGTTCATAGTAACCTGGAAAGGTGAGCCTATGCAGGCAATCATCTAACTTTGAAAGATCTCCAAAGTCGTGAGCGCCTACATTGATTTTTGCTCTGATTGCCAGTATATCTCCCTCTATTTTCATGAGCTCAATGAGCTCATGCATTTCGAAGAAAATATTAGACTGATAACGACCAGCATGTTCTTCGCATTCGATGCTATCGCATACGTCACATACTTCAGCGTTACAGGAATGATAACCGCAGTGATTACACGTATAAGAGAATCTCTGGTTTATTGCCCCTGCAACACAGTCTTCATAAATCCGATGTCGGCAGTCTTTCCCACAATTTTCACACTCTGCAATCATTGTGTAATCATCCAGTTCCATACCACCCGGCTCAATGCTACTACCATAGACAATTGTCATAATATACCTCATATATTTAAAAGATTAAAAAGTTAAGGCTTATAGCCTGAATTAAGAATATTTTAGCTTTCGGCGAGTACTTGCATAACCCAAATGCCGCGACGTTTTTCGTTAAGGAGAGTACGATACCCTGTAACCTTACCGCTTTCGTCAAACACTTGTGCTTTGTCGGTTCTTACTTCAGACTCTTTCCAGACTGAAACAATATCACCAACTTGTGCTCCACAAGTCTCAACAGCATTTTTGAGCCCAACAGCCCAAATTTCATGGTCTTTCCCACCACTACGTATTGTGACTAAATACGATTTATCGTTATTAGGATCGTGTTTCCAGTTTTCGAGACCGTGGTAAACAAGCTTTCCTTCAAAACGATGGTTTGCATATTTGGCTTTGTCATTATTTGACCCAGCCCGAGAAACACCTTCAACCATGTTTCCATTAGTTGCTTCATTAGATTTTTTCCCAGACTTGGTAAAGAATGAATTATAAATAACGAGTAAAGCAACAACTACACATACAGTCGCGGTAACAAAACCGAGACCAGTGAACAGTAAACCGCGTTCCGTTATAAAAATTGCCAGCCAGATTGGGCCAAGGAATCTGATATATTCGGCACGGTAATACACAGCACCAAAAAATACGATACCTGCCATTAATGAGATTGGGTCAGACATAGATCACCTATAAATTTAGAATGCGAAAATTTAGCTACCTAAAAGGTAAACTAAACGGATGTACACAAAACTGCACATCTGTTGATTCGCTGGAGTTAAAAGGATTAACAATTTTTTTTGTTTGGGATTGAGAACCAAAATACCCGTTTGGGTAAGCAAAGAGACATGTCAGGTTTAACCTAAACACATCAGAGATGCTCGGGCCTGTAGAAGGCGTAGTTAACCCGGGAGGAGGTCATCCGGTGGGCGCTGGTTGAGCGCGAAATTAACTAGGAAGTTGTGCTGATGTCCGTCAGCTCGGTTCTTATTCATTTAAGCATATTGGTTTAATTTTTCAAGTCGGTTTTTCATGGTCATATTGCAGCCATTTTTCAATGACAACTATCCTGAGTTTTGGCCTAATCAATTGGCATACAAATTAACTCCGAGGTTCTGTTATGGCTAAAGCACCGGTACAAACCGTAAAACAAGCTAAAAAGAGTGGGGCTCAGGATAACCGAACCCCTAACTCTCGTGTCGAATATTCCAATCCTGAAGCTGTCGTGAAATTTACTCTTCACACCCAGGAAGGTATTCGGGTACAGTCCCGTAATTTTAACATTATCTCCCAGGCTCTCTTCAATCTGACCAATAACAGCCGAGCCCTTGAACGGCTTGGCACTAAATACAGTGGTGCGATTGAACGTACACTGAAGGCGGTTAACGAAGTAATCGACATGCCTGAGAAAGAACTGGAAAATAACATTGCTATTCTGAACCGTGCGGTAAAAGAAGAAGAAGAACGCAGCAGCCTCAATGAAGTCGGGTATACCCATCCAAAAGAACATGAGGTTCGCATCAGAACGCCGCAAGCGCTGCGGGTTATCCGCATTATTCAGAACTTTGATAAATTGCACCAGATCATCGATACCCTCTGGTTAAATAACTGTTTTAATCAGGATGAGGTCGAGGAGTTTAAGTCTCGTCTTCATAATCTCATTCGTGATCTGGCAGCATCACTCAAACGTCACGCGCAGGCATCTGCTGATGAGCTTAATCAGGCCAATGGCCGGGCCGCTGAAAAAGAATTGGCTGGAAGCACTGAGACAGAACCTACCCAGGTAGACCAGGAAACAAAGGTGTTGCAGGATGCCAGTAATGAAGCGAATGATGATCAGAATGAGGCCATTAAACGGCAGGCTTAATTCAACGAAAAACAGAAATTAAAAACCCTGCATTGCAGGGTTTTTTTATTACATTGTGCGGCAACAATCTACCCACTGGAAAATCATGTAGGTGCTGTCCTGGCCTTTACCGGTTGGATAACGGAAAGGCCCACCTTGCCATTGGTATGGGGACTCACCGACCTCATGACTGTTTTTTGTCTCCGGGGTAGGGTAGAACATATTCAATTTGTACTGTTGCTTTGGCAACGTTGGGTAAATCTTGGAGCGACAAACAGTATCGTTTCCCATCGAACGGTAGGCCAGTCCACGACGATGTTCTGCGGCCAGCATACGGATCCCGACCAGGCTGGTTGTTCTGGGGGCATCCATACTCCGTACCGATCCAGTTAAAGGATACTGCCCACCCCAGGAACCGGCACACCACCAAAGTGAGTCTATTGGCTGTTTACCTGCAAATTGTGCCGCTGCTTCACCGGCGCAAGCCTGCATTGCTATCACGTTAGCCACAGCTGCTGATTCCGGGTTCTGGAAGAATGCCAGCATCGTATTATTCCAGGTCGGGTCAATCTCCGTGAAATTAATGATATCAAAATCGCTGTATGGGTCGGCATTACATTGACCGGGTAGATACATATCCAACATTCTTAATAACGGCATAGCATACATATGTGCGTTGTAGAAACTTATTGAGAAACGCTCCCGCTGTTCCTCGGCTGCTCCATCGGTCTGCGGGCCAAACTGCAAATCATTACCAAGGTCGAGTGTTACCCCTCCTAGGGATGACATGCACCCGGGTGTTCTCGTTAACTCGATGAGCTTTCTCGGTTCCCACATCGCGGTCAATACACCCGGGTGATAGACGTTCAATCCATCCTTACAGGCACATACTGTCCCTGATGCTGCATTGTCAGGTGCAGTACCTGTCATCGACAGATTAATACCGGCAAGCTTTATCGGGAAAATACAGTTCCAGCAAACATCCGTAATGAGTTTCGCTGATAAGACTTGGTTATCATGACAGACCTTGTTCTGTACGGGTGATGAAACGTCAGCCGCAAAAACCGGCATAGTAAAAGCCAGACATGCGAGCACCAGGGTCTTGGGTGATTTCAGAACTGAGAGAATTTTTTTCATTTCAGCTCCTCAAAATCTTTGCGTGAATATTCATCATTAATGAATCGCTTACTGTCGGCTGTCACAACGCTGGGCACGTTTATCAAACCATAATGTTCGGCCATGCCTGGCTGAATCATGTATAGCCTTGCGAAGTCACCGTATTCTTTCTTGGTGTCACGGAAGGTCTGCCAGCCATCACCATACACGTTTGTCGTGACCAGTATTGGCGTGAGGGAGGCTGGTGTATGTTCAAACTGATACCTGGCGAACTGGCGTTGCCATTCTTCACGTGCATCGAAAAAGATTAGCTTGATGGTAAATGGCATCACAGTTAGCGGGTTAAATCGCCCCCGTTTTGCAACGATATCGCCGTTAGGTGAAGTAATGTTTTGAGGGATAATGACCGTCGGATCGATGGTTCTGGTAGCTCGCTTTGTCGCTTCCGGGAATTCCTGGAAAACCTGGCGGGGCCAGTAGTTATCAATGGCCTTTTTCTTCATGCCATCAAAATCGAGTTTAGCGACACTCTCCTGTAGTTCATCAATAAGGTTCTTCTCTACGACCCCAACAGCGGGCCCGGCCACACCAAGGTCGCCGGTCTTGTCTTTCAGGTACGCGATGTCATAGATGCCTGTCACCCTGGCCACCAGCTCACCATCTTTTTCATGGATAATGGTCGGTACAGAACTAACGTTGTAGTTTTTGAATACAGTTGGATCGAGGTTTACGGCCAGAGAAGACTTGGAGTCGAAGGAAAGTTTCTGCCAGTGGGTAAGTTCATCAAGCAGGTTCTTTTTATCTTTTGCCCCCTGGACAACCAGAGCGATATCCGTGCGTCCATCGTATAACTTGAGAATGTCGGTGATTTCAGCATCGCTGAGAGACGCGGAGACGAGAATATAAATAAAATCACCGGCTGGCTTATTTTGTTTCTCGTTAGTCATATCAGACTTTGCTAACGCTCCTCTTACCGCATCATCGACTAGTTCATCTGTATTTTTATACTCGGGCATTTCACCCATCATTTTTCGATTATCTTTAACCGTGTCAGTAGCGCGGTCGGCAGTGGCATTTTGATTATCACGAGCCGCTTTTATGAGACTGTCAATATCTTTCATTTCAGTTGCAGATAATTGACGCTTAGCTTTTTGAATGTCAGTGACTGAGTAGTTATTAGCCGGTCTTGTCGGAATATTATCTAAGTTGGATACCGGTCTTGACGGCAGATCACTTAAATAGATACCAGTGTTTTCGGCCCAGACTGGAGTGAAAACAACAGCGGTTACAAATGCCAATATCGAAAGTCGAAAAGGTGTTTTTTTTACCATAATGGATACGCTCGGCCTATAATTTGTGACTCGTCTAATGATCCCCAGTACCTGGAATCAAAACTGTATCTGGTGCGCCCCATCATCCACAGGCGACCATTCGGTACGACACCACTACGCGTTAGCTCCTGTTCGGTATGGCCAGATTCTGCTGCTAATGCCAGTCCCTCACCGACCATAGAGCCGTTAATTGCAGTCTCTTCGGGATCAACGGAGACTGTGTCTCCCGCAATGCCATCAACAATTTTCAGCCCTTTGCCATATGGTTGCATTAGCTCAGAATGAAAGGCGTAAATTTTCCCTTTGACGATTGATTTGTCCATTTTATCGACGAGATATATTCGGTACGGAGGAAGACATTGGTTATTTTGTGGATCGATACCAATCTCATACCGGTTAAGCACGTATAGCGTCAGCGGTGCGGTTAAGAAAATAACAACGATGCTGAAAACAATATGTTGCCTCCAGCTTCGCTTTTTACGAAATATTAAGCTCCATACTGATTTGGGTGTATTCATTCGCCCACCGCTATTGCTGAGTGTTGATGGTCTGGGGGATCTTGAGCCCCGTAGGGTAGCTATAAAGGGCTGAGGCATTGAGCACAAGATACCCCGCCTCTGACAGTTTCTCAGCGCGGGCTAATACCAGCCTTGACTGGGCTTCACCTAACGGTTGACCTTTATCGTCCATAAAGTTGATGACTGCAACATAGTCATAGGGCGAGGCTGGTGGGAATAACCGCCCAAAAAGGGCGGCTCCGATGAAACCAAAAAGCAGCGCAATTGCAGCGGTTTTAATCATGCGGCTAACCCCCGCTCAACCAGAATTTCGTTGATAGCCTCTTCGGTATTGATCCCCCGGGACTTTCTGTCTTTGATCGCGGCAACGTCTTTCGGGTCAGTCGAATAGAGAAGTAAGCTGAATGGGTCAACCACAAGTCTGCAAATACCCTGGCCCGCTTTAGAAATGACAAAGATTTCTGAGTAGACACCTTTCGTGGAACGAACGGTTTTAAGGAACCGGTAACCAGCCTCGTCCAGCGCCAGACGTTTATTTGCTTCAGCTTCGTTCACTGCGGATTCACTTTGCCCCAGCAAGAGCATAAAGGCTGAGTTATCTGCGATCGATTTCCCGATACTATCTTTGTAAATATCGTTGATAGACTGGGTGATGGTAATTGCAGCTCCGTTATATTTACGGAACCGGCGATAACCTTTCTCGATGAACGCCCCGATATTTCCTGATAACAATGCCCAGGCCTCATCGATAATGACCAGCTTCATCTGGCTACGGTCGCCCATGAACATGTCCTGCTGGATTTGATAAATCAGCTGAAGGAGGACAACCTGTTTAAGGTGTTCTGAACTTTCCAGTCGGGAAAGTTCAAGTACAGTGAACGGATTTTTGAAGTCGATATTGTTCTTACCAACAAAGTACTTCCCGTACTGGCCCGCACTCGTGAACGGATAGAGCTGATGGCCAATACGTTTAATGTCTTTATCTTCATCTTTCAGCAGTGAATCAGCAACCATATCAACGGTGGTCAGCTTCTTGTGTACACGGACAAGATCAGCTACATGTTGTTTAAGTCGAGACTCTTCGAATGAATTCAGACCTTCTTTAGGAGCTGCCATCACCGATAACAATCCGATGATCAGATCTTCTTCACCGCCACTGGAGTCATCATCTTCAGACTCACCGAAATAGTCTTCGATCAGTTCGAAGAAGTTAAGACATGGCCTGGTTTTGGGATTGAAGTCGAGATAATCGCCCTGGTAGGTCTCACAGATATTTTTGTACGAGTCACCTACATCAATACACCAGACTTTAGCCCCGAGGCTTCTGTAGGCGGTGATAATGTAGTTTGTCAGGAATGACTTACCCGACCCCGACTCAGCTGCGATACAGGCGTTATAGTTAGTATCAGAATCAAACAAGTCCAGTGATTGGATCTGGCCAGAGCGCGATGTCAGCATTAAGGCGGGTTTGTCTGTACCTTGCCAATCTGCATAGAGAGGTGAAAGTACCATCGCTTCACTGAGTGCCATTGTTCGATATCGGCCAATGGACTTTTCTGCTGATGCTTCGTTAAACATTGGCAGAGCTGACAGGAAAATTGGCGCAACATAGTAGGTATCTGGGATCATCTTAAACTGATAGGTGTTCAGATAACTTGCAGCTTCCTGAGCAGCGCGTAACACGCCATCTTTTGAGTTAGAGAAGATTGATACCGTAAATTTGGCTTTGCAAATTGGGTCGTTGTTATCAACTTTTTCGCTAAGAAGATCGAAGCCCTCACGCAAGTTTATGAGTGATGGAACCCACTTAATTAATGGGCCACTGGTTTGCTGAACAACCCAGTTACGTTTCGAGGTGAATTTAGTTTTTTCACTTTGCTGATCAAAGAAAATCAGGCTCATTGAGATGATGCAGGATGATTTAATTCCAGTAACACCACTCATCATATCGCCGAGAAAGTATTGCGCTTGCCCGGGAAAGAATCTTTTCGGGAATTTTCGCGCACTCAATGTTTTCACAAACGTTGTCGGTGTAGGTGCTTCTCCACGAAGCTCGGAATCTGTCGGATCACCAAAACCGCAATAGTCTTTCTTAATGAAAAACATGCGATCGTGGTCGACTAACTGTTCTGAAATGTACTTGTCTTCTTGTGGCTGTACCGGCGTCCGGTCTCTCCAGGAGGCGCTTTCACCCTGGTTGCAAATGGAGCTCAGAACATCGATGTAACTTTCACGCGTCAATGCACCGGGACACAAACCAGTGATGCTCAGCGTCGTTTCGAACACATTCCGCAGCTCGTTAACGTGATTGAATTCTTCTTCACGCATTTCATAGTTATATTTGATCGGAATTTTTACTGTAATGAGAAGCACACAATTTCGGACGCGAGTCCCGGTTCGCTTCATCGGCGTTTCGGTGCTTTTCAAAAGGAATTTAGAGCGGTTATAAATTGCGTTACGCAGGATTGCGTCCCGGCAATCCATACGCAATACGTCCATCCGGTTAATTTTCTGTACGATGTTTGGGCTTGCAACCAGGTCAAACTGAACGATAGTTTTGGCGGGGAAGTTGGAAGACAGCAACGTTTGAAGGTTAGTCATCTCCTTGCCGGTTGTCCCGCTTAAGGGACGACAAACAAATCCGAAACCAACATATTTGTTGTCGCACATAAACAAATGATTGGATTCGTCATATGCACGTACAGGACACAAGTCAGAAAAACGCTTCAGGTTTTTGAGTCGCTGAAAAATTAAAGATTCACTCATAATGCCTCCAGGATTCCCAAGAAAGTGTTACTTGTTCTCGATAAAGTTTTTGAGGCCTTGTTTTGGTGAGCCGAGTACGTAGGAGCCGTCATCACGCACAATGAAAGGGATCATGCTGACACCTAGTATCTGAGCCGTAACTTCACGTCGAGCCAGAGCCTGCATATCGCAGTTCTTTACCTGGTCGAATTTCTGAGTGGAATTTCCGCTGATAATTGCGCGGTCTGCGCGGTAGCGGTCGGATGCACAATACAATTCAATATTTCGCTGCTGGCTTGCCGGGCCCAGAGCTCCGAGCGACAGAACGCTAACGGTGAATTCTTTCGGGTCGAGGTCAGCAAGTGCTGAAAGTGGGGCTGCACAGGCTTCACAACCAGGTGCGGTAAATATCATGACCTTTTTAGGCCCATCGCCCCATACGGCTGGGCGCAAGTCCGCGATATTTAGGTTCAGCTCTTTCATCGGAATGATGCTGGCGTTCTTGGTTATTTCGCTCATGGTGGTCAGAGGCTTTTTAGCCCATGTGTCATAGAGCGTTCCCTGTATAACGAAGCGGCCATTAGAAGACAGCAAATTAACTTTCCCATCAATCTCTAGTGCGATGATGCCGTTAGTAGGGACGACAAAACGTTTTACTTCCTGCGAATTCTGAGGAATGTTCTTGAACGCTTTTTCATTGAAAATCGTATCGATATTCCCGGTGTTTGTTTTTACTGTATCGGCGAATACAGAAGCTGATGCAGAAAGTGCCACCAAAAGTGCCGCAGTCGCGACATGTTTGATAAAGTTCATAGTAACCGCTCCAAATGAGAGAGGTTTCATTTTCACATATTGATTTATTTTGCCGCAGGGAAAAGGGCTGCAAACTGTCCCCAAAAAAAGGAAGTGATGAAATGTTAATATCGGTTTTAATTACTCAATTAGTCCAAATAAAAAGCCACAAAAAAGTGGCTTTTTATTTATGCTTTATTATTACTGGAAGCCAACCGCAAATCCTGCACCAGCTCCAACACCACCGGCTGTATCAGCCGACATGCTAAAGCGGACGTTTACTTTTTCATTGATAGCGTAATTCGCTCCTCCCGAAATTGCCCCCTGGTCTCGGTACGCGCCCATCGCCATGCCAAAACCCGACACGTTATTGAGGAAGGGAATTGAAGCGATAGCAATTGCGCTTGCTGAGCCTGCTTTTGCTCTTTTATCATTACGGTCAACCGTCTTTTTAAGGTCAGAGAACTTCTGGTTTGTGTAGCTATTAGCTGAAGCCAAGGTCTGTCGGTCACCATCAATCCGTGACTGGCGCTCAGTATCGACAAGGAAATCAGTCCTTGAGTTGATGACAGATTCACGGGCATCCGTATGACTGTTTGCACTTACAAGAGTTTGAGCATCGCCAGCAACTCGGGATGCGCTTTCAGTTGCAATTAGACTGTCGGTACGAGCGTTGATCGACACTTCACGCTCGTCGGTATAAGTATTAGTATCCGTGGCAGTCTGGCTATTGTCGTTACTGCTACCAGACCCTGTACCACTTCCTGTCCCGCTGCCGTCCGTACCGTTATTGTTATTTCCGCCTGTAGTAGGTGGCGTTGTGTTAGAGCCAGAGCCAATGGATGAAAGGTACGAACTGATGGCACTATCAGTGTACGCCTGAAGTGAACTAACGGAATTCATGAGCTGACCATAGTTCACCGCATCATACCGGCTGGAACCATCAGCAACATTAGTCAGTGTTCTTTGTACCGTAGCTGAACCAAACGATACGGTATCAGCACTATTGGAGAATGAACCGTTCCCAATGGAAATACCTCCATTTGAAGCAGAAGCATAATTACCAATAACAATTGCGTTATCATCGGATACAGTATTGTAGTTGCCAAGCACGATCGATTCGTCGGAATCAATGGTATTAATTGTGCCGATTGTGATGTTGCCAAATTTAAAAACAGCAGAGGGGTCATTAATCGGTGCAGCTGTAATATTGTTTAAGGAACCGATAGTCAAAGCGTAGGAACCACCACTCACCGTATTGAATGTACCCATTATAGAACCAGCGTAATTAGTAGCAGTGTTTCTGGAACCAAGAATTGCTCCCATACCTACCATATCCAGTTCGTTATAAGAGCCTATTACTTGCAATGCACTTCCTGAAACGTTATTGCTATAACCCATAACGGCAAGGTTTTGTCCTAGAACTTTATTGTCACTCCCAACCAGATTCAAATCAAAAAGACCAGTGCCAGTATTATTATTCCCGTAAACATTGAAACTATTGGCGTAGTCATTCCAGAATTGGCTTGGGTCGTAACTAAATGATAAGTCATTATTGCTTCCGGTAATAATATAGTTTGTTAACGAAGTAATTGTGTTGTTATTCCCTGAAACACTTGAGTTGCCGAGTGGTGATTTACAGTTTGATGGGGTTGCACAGGGTGTTAGCCCTGAAATGTTATTGCCATCACCATTTACAGTAACTTCGTCAATTTGGGTGCTATCGATTGAGTTATCTGCCACGGCTACAGCACAATGAAGTGCCAGAACAATAGCAATATATAATGACTTTTGTTTCATGTGCTTACCTTTTCAGTGATGGGTATTAAAAAGACGACCAAGGAATACAGCACATGAAAAAAGTAGTACCGGTATACCGGTACTACTGGACAATTATTTAATGTAACTCCCTTTCTGAGGAGGTTGTGATGTCTCACCCTGGGATTGTGCTGGAGCAGCGGCAACCGGTGCAGACATTGGTCTGATAACAGCAGTTGATGTGGCACTATTTCTTGCACCGACTTCCCAACGACGCGGCTCAATCTCGGTATAGACGTAGCCAGGGACGTTAAGGTCTCCATCTGCGGTCTCATAGGGGTCAACCAGCACCCGCATGACGATAGATTGCGTTCGGATGGGTTGAGGATCAGCAGCAGTAGCAGGCACAGGGACGTATCGACCACCATCGGCAGTATTCCGTCCACCGTTCCCGGCTGTAGTGCGCAGCCGCTTAACCTCCACAGGCTTTCCCGAAAGTTGGTTTTCAGATGCGGTGTCAATCTGCTCCTGGTAATCATCTCCATCGGTCAGGGCATACACATCTCGGACATTCATACATGTGACCGAATTGGGCATTCCCTTGCATCCATATTCATCGTTCTGGCCCAGTAGTGAGCAACCCGACATCGCAAAACCGGCACTAACTAAAAACAATGCCGATACAATTTTCTTCGTCATCATTTCTTGCCCCCAACGGTTTGAGTTTTTGAAGTAACACGTGTGAATTTCAGCATGACCCCTTTTTGCACAATAAAATCAACACTACGGCCTGGATCAATTTCAATTACAGGGAAAAGGTCACCGGCCATTTGCATATAGAAATCGGCAAGACGATTCAATGCGCCACCTACGCCAGAAACTGCTGCGCCCTGGAGTGCGTCAGAGCTCATAACCTGCTGGTAAGGAGTAGCGTCACTACTATCTCCATCGCGTTTAATACTGATTGTCGGAATACTCTGTACGTTAAAGAGCTGAGATGCAGCCTGTAGGAAGCCAGCGGTCAGGGCTCGTGCCAGGTATTGCCCTTGTTTGGTAACCAGTCGACCACGAACACCTGATTTACCATCTTCACCAACAGCGTAGGCTACGAGTGGGGCTTCAAAAACTGCACCGTCATCCCGAATGCACGTTATGACTTCCGATCTGAAATAAGCTCTTTCGGAGGACAAATCACCGAACCCAGCTGCAAGCATTCCGCATTCACGTATATCTGCACGGAAACGGTTTGGGAGAATTGCATCCTTTTTCACCCTGGCCAGCGCCGGATAAGGGTCTTTTCGTGCATCACGAGATGTTGGTGCATCCATCCCCGCAATCAAAACAGTACTTATGATCGACGTTGCAGGAAGGTAGGTCTGGTTCTCGGGGTTATCATCTTCGTCAGCAACGGGTGCGGCTTCAATATCTTCCTGTACAGTGATGATTTCAGGAGTTGCCTGGCTTGGTACTGCTTTGCCATCCTTCCCTTTCTGCTGACGCTGGTTTGCTGCGGGTTCCGGTACGACAGGGGGGGCCGCATCTTCGTATACGCGCTGTAATGTTTTCCCGTTATTGAAACTTCCTGAGTTTCTTGGCGCAACTGAAGGGGCAGATATCTCTTCAGGTTTATACAGAGTAGGGACGTTACGTTGGCCGTTTCCAGCCAGTGGTGTCGCTCCGCGAGACTGTTGTGAGTAAGGCACAGGGTTAGAGACGGTATCAACGCGTTTCTTAATAGCTGCAACCTCAGCGCCTGATTTTTTCTGGTTGTTCTCCAGATTGCTAAGACGCTGAGCTGTCTGATCAGCACCATATTTCTCGGTTAACGTTTTAATCAGTTGACCTTGCTCTTTAATGGTCTTGTCGAGTGCGCGAATTCGCGCCGCAATAGCATTCTGGCTAACTCCATTGGTATCACCATCGGTAAGGACGCTGGCAATCACTTTTTCTTGTGGCGCTCGATTTCGGGGGCCAGCTGAGTCGGGTATAACCAAGAGCAAAAAAAGAACGGCGAAAGTAAATACGCCAGCCCATAAAACCCATTTTTTATGCTTTGCTGAAATTGAGGCCCATTTCTCTTTTAAGGGGATAAGCATGATTTTACTCCGCGAGTTTAGGGCGCATGGAATCGTTAGCTTGTTCGTTTGGCTGGATGTTGCGGATAACGAAGTAAGCTTCAGTTCGCTGGCCAGGCTGGAGAGTGTTGCGACTCCATAGTGCTCTTGCTGCAAGCTGAGGATGGGTGCAGAGTGATTCATCAACCATTACTGTTGATGAACCAGTGTTTTGTGCAACGCCGATGATGACACTGAATTGACTACCCTGAAGATACTGGCCATTTGCAAAGGAGTAGCGAATCTGATCCTGGTCAGTACCCGTGCGGAAATTACAGTTCGGGATACCAACTCCTGAAGAGAGATTTCCCAGAGAGTATCCGGGTGGAATGTCCCCAAGCGCGATGGTTCGCATTATGTTGCGAATCGTCTCGATGTAATTATCTTTCTGTTCCCATCGCCTGGCTTTGACTTCGCTTCCACCATAGTTGTTATATGCCGCAGGCATAACACCAGAAGTACTCGTGTTGTTCAGCTTTCGTGAAAGCATGAGAGTGGCTTGCACCGGTGCAATTTTCTGAGGTACTAACGACACGGAGATCGCTACACTTTCGTCACCTTTCTCACTGATATAGAGACTTGCCGGGTTACTGTCTGAGGTGGAAACGTAGAGAGCGTTATCTTTTACATTTACAGTTACACCCTCCTGTTTAACTTTCTGCACTACAGGGTGTTCAAACGGTGTAACAAGCCGGTTGATCTGGTTAATCGAAATCGGTACGAGGGTGTTCACGCCAGGCGCAACGATATATTCCAGCCGAGAAGGAATGACTTCTTTTGTGAGTGGAACGGGACTGGCAATTGCAGCAGGTACTGGTTGAATATTACGGCCATCAATAGCTGGTTCACTCCCGCCATTGATAGAGTTACTTGCTGGTGGTGTATAGTTGTCAGGATATGGGCGTGTTTCTGTGCTGAGCATTGCCTGAGTTGAGGATGCTGGTCGAGAGGCGAGTTTTGCAGTGACTTTGGGTTGCGACTGCGCATCAGGCTGCTCAAATACCATGCCTTGATCAACAGACATTTCGCCCGCCGTTACGCTATGGGTCGCTAATGTGGACGACGCGGTAAGCAACAGGATAATTATGCGTTTACTATTCAACATTTAGCCCCCCGATAAGTGGCAACACTACGTTCATTTTTAAATTGGCTATTACCAATCAGAAAATTCATTTCGGCACATCCGTTTTGTTTACTGATTGCTGATTTATTAATCTCTCGCTTAAAGATTTATATCTCGGTTAAATCAACTAACGAAATTCTGTCAGGAAGTTCGAGCTGCCGAAGATTTCTGCCTTTGACCTTTGTGTTTATCTTCTTCACTTGGCAGCAACGGTTTGCCACTCTTTATCTCAATGAACGTAATAATGGGCCGGTAGCCTTTTACGTTAACAGTAATCTCGTAATAGACTGGCGTGGTCGATGGTTTGCCGGTGATACCTTCGAGAGTTTGGTTACCGGTGACATAAAAAGTACCAACTGCTAACGGGTCGGTGATAACCCCGACCGGATTAAAAGAAAGCGAGATTCGGTCGCGCTTAATTTGGTCAATCTGGTCGTCCATTGCTTTCATAACTTTTGTGTAAATTGAAGCGTCAAGAAACGGGCCGATAGAATTCTTGAGTAGATCTAAAGTGGCTGGGTTAGCATTTCCAAAACTGTCGGCTATATATAACGCCCATGCCTTCATATAAGAGCTGCTGGCGGCTTTTTCATCCAGCCAGGCTGTTTCTGTAAGGTTTGGCGGAATAATAGTGATGGGTTGTGTTTTGGCTAACAGAGCATAACCAAGTACAAGGTTTGCCAGAATCATTGAGGCAGAGATTAACTTGAAACTTTTGTTTTCTAACTGAAGTCCAACTAACCCTTTTTTGAAATTATGGATATTCATACAATAAACTCCCGGTCGAAGGATTCAGGTACAAAAGTGCCACCACCGAATGTGACTCCGAATTTCCAGTAACAGAGGTGCATAAAATATTTCTCAGAAGCTCGCGCCAGAAAACCGCCATAAACACGTGAAACTACAACACCCAGAATTATCATCGGTAATAATCGTCCAGTGATAATCCCAACCGCGAGAGCAACGAAAAATGGCATGGCTTCATCAATCGACCAAAAAAATAACTTTGGTGGTTCGTCAATCGAGTGAGAAATATAAACAGGTTCCATGATGACCTCTCATATGAATTTTTTCAGATTTATTGACGACAAAATGCGCCTATTTCTGACCAGAGCCTGCAAGCTGAGCCATCATTTGCATAAGGCCTGCTCCATCTACTGCGCCCTGAACAATGGCTGACTTATCACCGTAGACAACAATGTTTGTAGGGGTCTTTTGGATACCAAGCTGACCTGCTTCACGAACGTCGTCGGCTATCTTGCTGGACGGCCTGGCCGCATTGATACATTCAAGTAAGCGGTTCGGGTCTAAACCAGTTTCGCGGGCGATTTGGTCTAGCGGTGCGCTAAGACCGTGCCCGTCAGATTGGCTGTAGCGGAATAACGCTTTAGATAACTGGAAGAAAGATGGATTTCCTCCCTGCTCAACAGCACACTCCGCTGCTAAAGCTTCAGTACGGGAAGCCTGCCCGTGAACAGGAACATGTTTGAAAACCATCGCAATATTCCCTTGTGATGAATCCACGAGATCCATAACGATTGGGAAATGTTGTTTGCAGTACTGACATTCAAAATCGGAATACTCAATGATATAGAACTGAGCATCCGGGTTCCCATAAATACGTTCGTTGTCCGTAGAAGGCGCATAGGCGGTATCGGGTTTGTTTCCAGTCCGGTAACCGACATTGGATTGTTTCTGCGATTCAGGTTTTAGGCCCGCTGCATTAATGTATTTTGCAAATGCGTCCAGTAGTTCGCTTTTGTTGTTTACTACGGGCTTGTGAGTCTCAGCAACGATCGCTAGGTCATTAAGAAGTTGGGACTGTCTATCGATTTGGTAAGTAAAAAATGCAGCCGTGCTTACCATAACCATGAGCGGAATTCCAAATATAAGAGAGTTCAAAATGTTCTTTTTCATTTGTAGCCTCTTGATTGCTGCAATTGTTCCGGCGTATAGATTTCGTTTGGCTTTTGGACTTTGACCTGAGACGCCTCAGCAGCTTTTTGCTTTTTAAGATAGGGCAGTATGATTTCAGCCATGTCTTTGTTCAGGACATCCCGTGACTGAGGGTAAGTTGATGCCGTGATCTTCTGATTGAGGATACGGATTTTTTCTGGGACATCAGAAATTAGCAAATAGCTAATCATCCCTACGGTAAACGTCAGGCAGAGCAGGGCAGAAAGAATAAATGGTTTCGAATTAGTCATGCATCACCTCGCACAGCTAATTTAACAAACATGAAATATTGAGGAAAAAGAAAAGCACCGCAAATTGAGGTGCTTTTCTTAAGGTTAAATACGTTTTGGTAGGTTTGAAATAAGTAGAGATGAACCAATAGGAATCATTACTATCATTATGAGTGCCCCGATCATTGGAGGCACAGGTAACGGTATAAAAAGCGACAGGAGAACGCTATATACACCCCAGCCAATCAATACCATGCTACGACGGTTAAGAAACGGACTGGCATATCCAAAGTTATATCTTTTTGCCATCCACCGCATTACCCCTGCAAACAGAGACGGGATGATGACCACGGCCATGTACGGTAACCAATACATATCAAGTGTTAAACGATACATAATCATGTAGAGCCAATAATTCAGGTTCTCGGCAATGTTCTGGAAAAGCCCAACAAAGTATTTCAGTGGCCCGCCGTGGTTGGCCATGTCGCTGGGAGGAAGCTGGTAAAAATCCTTTAACGCCTTATCAATCCCCGTATTTACAAATGCTTCAGTATAATTGTCGCGAGCCTTTTGCAATACCATGACGAAATCTTTTTCGCCTATCATTTTATGACCCCATGCGATTTCTTTCAGAGCATTAGACTTAAAATACTCAACCGGAAAGAAGACAGAGATAAAAAGGAGAATCGTCGAACTCCAGATGATCAGTGTCTTTATCGTCTTAGGCCACTTTTCCTCATTCAACTTATCAGACATTCGATATCCCCAATCTTCGCCTTCCTCCCAGCCTGGATAATCAGTTCGTTGGTTAGCTTTCTCGGGAGATTTATCCGTGAAGTAATTTCACAGAAATTCAACGTGTGTTGAAGTTCCCGGCAAACGAACAAGCCAAGCTCAATGATATAGATCGCAAGCCGCTCCCAGTCATTCAGCTCCTGCTCGTTGTCCTGATGATAAGCTTTGATAGCGGAGCTCACTGCTGCACCAACGCGTTCATCAGGAGTAAGGGTTTTCAGTAGAGCTAACATTTGCCCAGTGATGCCATCAACACATGGCCAGATCATGGTCAAACCGTCATATGAGGCTTGATCATCTTTACGCTTTAATAGAGTTTTGGTTTTAATCATATTTACCCCTCGGCGCTGATACGTGATTTTTCACCACGAACCTTTTGTTGACGTTCGTAGATTGAAAGGTACTTTTTAGCGATAGTTCGGACATCGCTTAACTCGGACTCATTCCTCGGCATTAATATGACGGGGACTTTACCTTTTACTATTTTATTAGCCTGATTTATGGCCATGCATTCGAGGTTGGGTAACCAACCTAGCAGTTGAGATTGAAATAACTCGCCTTCTTCCTCCATCAATCGTTCCCCGACACTGCCGGTGATTTGTTCAGGATCTGCACCTGCGCTGGAGCCATGACCACGCATAATATATTTGAACTTTGTCGGTGGTACTCGTTTCATGACTGCTTCCTGGGCATCAGGATCTGGTGTGCGTAGCGCCGTAAAGTGGTTCGTATTGGTTATAACCTGCTTCATTTTGGCTTCTGAACCGAGACGGGCTTCGAAGTCGGAAGTCGATTGCGACGAAATAAATAAGCGGAACCCAGCACCACGGGTTTTATTCAACATTTTAATAACTTGGTCATTAATAACTTCAGCTGCTTCATCGATTAACACCATTACAGAAGCCAAGTCCTGACCACCAGGTTTTAAAAAATTGTACACAGTCGAGCTAACAGATGTTATATCAGACAGGAAAATAGAACCGACCGCAGATCCAGTCTCAGCATCTGCAAGGGAATTTAACCCCAAATACAACATTCCCCCGGTAGTGATGATATCCTGAATATTCGAAATTGGACGAGTATCATTCAGTTCATCTTCATCAGCACTGTCAGGGGATAACAACTCTGACATAAACCCTTGAGTTAGTTGACTAAGAATTGGCATCACGTTCAGAATCATTTTCTGGAAGTGTTCGCGCTGATGACCGAACATATCAATACCGGCTTCAATTGAAGTATCGCCTTTCCCTTTATTACCTTTAATGTCATTTCGGTAAATGTCTGCACATATTTCTGCTATTTCTTTTGGGCCTTTAATTTTAGACGAGTAACGGTCAATTTTCGCCTGTAAAATAATGTCGAAATCGGACTCTCCTAAAGTCTTGTGGCCGAATTTAGTGATGGCCATAATCAATAGAGATGCTAATGAAGAGATGTCAGCACTCAGTTGTGATTTAATATTGCGTAAAGTCGGTTTGATTTCACAGATTTTCATCAGCTCAACAACCGTAGTTAATGACATAATACCAAATGAAACAAACGGATTGCTCGTACTATCAGCACGTTGAATAACCGATGTAATTCTGTTAGCTACCTCGCCAGCCTGAGTGTAGTTAGTAATTGGAGATATTCGAGCTGATTTTTCAGGATGCGCCAATGAAACGTAATTATATTTCGTTGAGCGATCCACCAATTCCAGACAGAACTTCATCCATTCAGCCAGTTCTTCATCATTTTTGGGGTCAATGAGGATTAGTGGTTGTTTTTTTAGTGCGGCTTGAAGAATAAGTAGTTTAAAATATGTTGTTTTGCCTGAGCCGGTTGTGCCAGTTATAAGCGTATGCAACGATAAAAGTTCTTCAGAAATTCCGATCCATTCGTTTTTTTTACCTAGCGCATGAATCCAGCCGAGGCCCATAAAATTTTTGGATGGTTTGGCTACAAATTTCTTTATGTCACGCTTTATCAACTCAGATGCCAGTTGACCCTCATTCTGGCCCCACTCAAAGCCTCTGCAAATAAGATAGCTGTCAGGCTCACGAATCATCTGTTCGATAAATGATTTCATGTCCATTACGAGTGGTTTTGGTTTTCGCTTCAGGCGGCGTTTGTGCGTATAAATATCCCATGCTGCCGGGAGACTACGAATACCATAAGCAGCCTGGACTGCAACTGAGAGGTAACAGGGTAGAGATGGCATGTTAAACAGTGTATTAACCCCGATAGTTGCGGCTATACCTGCTGTCCAACCAAGAGTCTCAAGGCCTTCAAAATTTGTGCGCCAACGTAAGTTATATTTCCACTCACTCATCTTTATCCACCATTTGATTATGCATTCGTTCACTATTAGGAAGAATGTAGTCAACACCGGTCTTTGAATAGAAATCAAAGTGCATCAGCATAATCTTCTGCAATTGAGTAATATCAATGCCGAGTTCATCCGCAATACGTCGCTTTAAGGCAACGCTTACGGCAATGACAGGCTCTCCAGAATAGGTTCGCTTCAGCATACCTTTTGAAATCATTTCATTGCATAAATCTGTAATGTTGTAATCTTTATCAGAAACATCAGTTAAAGCAGAGTAAAGCAGATCGTTAAACTTCCCATCCATCAGCAAGTCGATATCATTATTAAGTTCTTTTCTGAGATATAAGCACTTCTGAGTACGATGGAAATAATACTGGGCTGGGGCTTCCATAAACCTTTGCCATAACCAGTTGGAGTCCTGAAGCAGAGCATAATTACGCTCATCAAAATCTTTATCAATAGCAATGATTAAGTGGCCTGATTCAATGAAAAGATCGTCTGAGTGGTCGGTAACATATTTAACGAGAAATTCTTTGGCCGCTTCAAGACCAGATACGTATAGCTGACTAAATTTATCGTAAAATTTTACGTTAGCCGGTATGTTGGCCGAAGTATCCGCATGAGCCGAGTAACCAAAATCGTTATCAGCTTTCACGTCATCCTGCCACATGGAATCATAATCTTCGTAAATTGAATAATCATCAATTACCTCACCAGACTGAATGCCGGTATCGACAGCATCCTGGTGCAGCTGAATTTCCTTTAATGCCTGACGGGTAGGTGAGGGCTGGGTCTGATCCAATGCATCGCTTGAAGTTGGTTCGTTGCTATTATACGAGTTGATGATTGAATGAAACTCAAGGGTTTCGTTCAGAGTTTTATGGTTTGGTTCTTTTATAAGTGAACTGGGTACAGAGAACTCAATCTCTGTTTGTGCCGATGCCAGGGTTTCTTTGAGGGAAAGACGGCGCTTGGGTTCATTATTCTCCGACACTGGCTTTGGTTGATTATCTTTGAGCCCTTTTGATTCCCCGCTGCCCGCCAGCTCAGTTGTTGGTGAATTAGTGTCATCCAGACAATCTTTTTGATTTTTGGTACTGGTATTTCTTTCCTTTACACGATTGTAGTCCTCATCAGAAAGCAGATTGAGCTTATGCAGCAGTTCGTGGGCGTTTTCCGGCGTAACCTGTCGGTTTCCAAAAATACTCTCCAGTGGAGATTCCTGTTCATCAGCAATGATTGTTCCGCCCTGTAAAACTGAGCGGTCGACCTCATTCGGTATTCCGGTTGACGGAACCGGCTTCTGACCAATGTAGGGTTCGCTTTCGACGAGTTTTGGCTGGTTTGGCCTCCCGGTCAGGTATTCCACCCATTTACCTTCAATACGGATGCGGCTGCTGCATGGTAGAGGGTCAACAGTATCGACAAATAGTACTTCTGGAGATATCAGAAGGATGCAGCTCAACGCAACTTTAGGGTCTTTGCTTTCTCTTGAACTTTTATCATTCAAGATATGAGGGGCAATACGCCAGTATGCAGTGTCATCGTCCTGGTGAACGTTTGGTCGACAGAGATGATAACTTAGCATCAGGTCAGCCAGACTATTCTGGGTTTGTGGAATAACAGCGCCGGAGTTCCTAACGGTCTCAATAATATCCTTGACCGCAACACCCCAGACGATGAATACGCCATAGGTAGTCACCCATACAGGGCTTCCTGGCTTGTTGGGAATCCAATCTCCTTTTTTCAATCTATGGCGCATGGCATCAACTACACGCTGAACCGCAGGTACACCTGACTGGCTTGCACGAATCGCATCACCGGCGTATTGCCGCATATCATAGTTAACGGATGCTGAGTCGGCGGCCTTAATGGTAGTGAGGATCTTGTTTTTGACGTCCTGACCACTGATTTTTTCTGCATTGAGCTGCGCACTGGCATTCAGTGCCCGGGTCAATTCATTGAAAATATCATTCCCGCCGTTAAGAAGGTAAACATGCATTTCTTTTGGCATGATCATCAACAACATATTGCTCGTGCTGGAGGTATGCTGGCGGTGACGGCCTGGTTTCCATACAAGATAGTATCTTTTTACATTGTTCTCTTTTGCCCAGACATGGATTGGTTCATGGCCTGGAGGCCAGTGAATTTTCCCGTCTTCGTTCCATACTTCAAAATCGGTAAATGGTTTCCCGAGGTCATGAAGTAGCCCACCAGCTGCGACTGCAAGTCGCCATGCTAATGCACGATTTGATTTATGTACGGGAACCGCCATTGAATCAAACTCGATGTTTTTAGAACGCCGGATACACTGGAAACACACTTCCAATGAATGACGCAACAATCCGGTTGCAGCACGGTGATGATGGTTTTCGGATGCCGGGAAGAGGTGAACAAAGTTAGCGAAATTTATCAGCATAGGAAGAATAAGCTGATTAAACTCAGAGTCCCTAATATCCAGTTCTCGTTTAATCGCCATCACAAGTGGTTTCTGGTAATGACGTAATACGTACTCACCCGGTACTTGAGCCGGGAATCCGATTTCGCTTGCCGGATAGCGCATATTATCTCGTGATGAAATGAGTTTCCCGATTTCTTCATCTACTGACATATCGATTTCGTCACCGAATAGATCAGTGGTAGCCTTTTTGTTATCAGGCAAAAAAGTATTCAGAATATTTTTAATGTGTCTCAGCATTAAAAGATTTCTCCGGTTAAGTACCTTGTAAGTTAACCGATTGAGAAAAAAATCGTGCTGGAAAATGACGACGTTTTGTCTTCATAAAACATAACGTCAAGGGTGAGAAATTAAGATAATGACGTTGCTATCCAATTGGAGACTAAGCAATGAAATTGGCGAATAAAATTGTTTTGCCCCTGCTGGTGGTTATTACCGGCGTAATCACCAGCGGTTGCAGTGGGACAGGTAAGCCACAACGTACTTACCTCGACGAAACGCGCAATCTCCCCGCCAGGGCCGAGTACCCCTACCAGTATCAGTACTCCGAATCCTGGCGTGGTACAGAACGCGGTGGCGCGGCTATACGTTACCCTGGGTATGAGCATACGCTCGTGAGTCCGTATGCCATCAATGATCCATCCGGGAAGCGATATGTGGCACATGACAATTACACCCAGGTCTTGCTCACTTCAGTGGCAAACACAAAGTATGCCAATGGGCCGCGTGGCACGTTCACACAGACCCCAGCATTTTGCGGGGAAAATACCTTTCTCCTTCCTAATAACACACAGAACGCCAGTAGGGCTGAATACCTCCGTATCAAAGATAAATACTGCTCAACACCTGGCTATCGGTTAAGTGCCCACGAATTAAATGTGCTTTCCAGTGGTGAACCGGAAGAGCTGCGGAAATATCGAATTCAGATGCAGATCGATAACCAACAACCTAAGTCCTAATCCATCAAAATGCGAGGGTACAATGGATAAGCAAAGAAATGAAAAGTGCAGTTCTGGAAATAAAACAATTTTTGCCTGGGCCGGGGGAATCGTTGTTGTAATCGGAATGGTTTGGTTGATGGTAATTAGTTTTATCTCGTACAAAACCCAGGTGATGACCAATCAACTGCTGGATAAAATTAGTACATCGCTGGCCAAGAACCCCGCAGTTCAACAGGGAGTGAACGGAAATATTCAGGACGAAGTAAAGGGTGCTCTTAAGTCTATCGCCGACCAAAAGCTCGCGGAAGAACGAAAGGCACTCTATAAAGGCTGGGACAAAGCAAATAAAAATACTGATGGCCGTTATATCTATGGCGAGCCTGGCGCTCGGTTTTCGTTGATCAACTATGAAGATCTGGAGTGTCCATTCTGCAAACGCTTCAAAGAAACGCCGAAGTATATCGTTGATACCGCGACAGCCGGGGCTGTTAACTGGGAATGGCGTCATTACCCTATGTCATTCCATGAGCCGGTCGCATCGAAGGGCGCAGCTGTTGCTGAGTGTATTGCGGAGCAGAAAGGGCCGAGTGCTTTCTGGGCCGTTACTGATTATTGGTTTAACCATACTGAAACAAACGGTAAAGGTTTTAAGGATGCGGACAGCATCCCAGCACTGTTTGAGGTAGACCAGGCGAAATTTGATACCTGTATGGGCAGTACTGAAGTGATTAAGCGCATTAAGCAGGATATGGAGGCCGGTTCAGCTGCCGGTGTTGATGGTACACCAACCACGATTGTGCGTGATAATGTCACCGGTAAAGAAGTCTCTGTTGTAGGCGCACAGCCCTTCTCAAAATTCGTTGAAGTGATCCAGTCTATGGTTGTCGATTCTCAGAGAGACACATCAGGCGAAGCCTCACCAGCTCAACAAGATAAATAGAAATAAAAAAGAGCCCTGAATTAACCAGGGCTTTTTTTGTCAGATTATCACTACTGAAACATTTCGCTCAATACGACTTCGGTATTCTTCTAATAGCTCCATTAACGAAGTATTGATGTTTACAGATTTCTTGGTTCTGGTAATAGTTACGTACAGCAGATTAAGTTCGTCAATAATTACTTCCCGTGGCTTCTTCATCACAACGGCTTCTATAATGGATGGGAAGTCGTCATTGATGATGACATGGTCAAATTCCTTTCCCTTCGAGGTATGGGCTGTGGTAACAATTAAATCAGCTTCCTTTTCTGTTCTGGCTTCATTCATCCTCATGGTCTCAACCATCCCGGGGATATCAGCATAGACTTCCATTAACTTAATCGCCCGCACCATGTCCACGTCCTTGGTGGTTTCTGCGATCTCTAAAAAATTTGCCCAGTTCCCGTATTCCGTAGTGATACGGTTATTTTTAATAGCAGCAATGTTACCTGTTTTTAGCGCATGTAAATCAAGGAGCTCGTCGAGACGGTATTTTGAAATACCTCCATTCCACATCACCCGTTTGCCCCACATAATCGACTCGTAGGCAGATTGTATGACTCCCATGTAGGTGCGGCTGATGATGGCGTAAAAGTTTTGATCCTGTATCGCCGATGGCTCAACGATAGCATCAAGACTACCCAGGCCTACCAAGGGGAACGTTTCACCCTTCATTGACAGCACAACGTTGGCCAGTGCTGCAACAAGAGGCCCAAACCGGAATGACTTAGTCAGGCGCATAACCTGAGCCCCGTGGTCTTCAACAATCTCAAGGGCGTTTTCCGCACCGCGCCAGCGGTTTATCACTTGGTGCTGGTCGCCGACAAAAACTTTGCAGCAGTTGTTTCTAAGAACGATATCGATCGTTACCGGATTTGCGTCCTGCGATTCGTCGAAGAGAATGACATTGTAGAACTGGTCTAGGGCTGGGTTCGATAACTGGAACAACTTGAGGATGGTATTCGGTGAGCAATAGGCATCGTTGAGTGGGTCAGATTGCATTTGCCATGTACGTTTTGCTGCACGTAGCGCTTGATCCAACCTGCTTTGAGATATTTTATCGGTTTTACTTAAGTCTTTAAGTACGTGTTCAGTAGTAATTTCGTGTTCATCTGAATTCATGAAATGGGTAAGCCCATTTATTGCAAGCTTAACCACTCTCCAGTCATCTTCACCCATCATTGCGCGGTATTCGCTCACGGATATAAACTGTCTGTATTTATGAGCAAAGTGTTTGTACCGGGTCACGGCCAAACCATGAGATGTTTTACACTCGACGTTTTTTGGGAATTTCTTTTTTGCATCATCTTTAATAGCTTTATTAAAAACGATATAGAGAATTTTGAGTGAGGGGTTTGCATCCGCGAATTCTTTTAGTGTAAAGGTCTTACCAGACCCCGCGTATGCCTGTACTGAAACAATACTGCCAGGTGTAGGTTTGAAACCTATGATCACGTTCTGTTCATCAGTTACCGGCATCAGAATTACCTTTATGTTAGATATCGTTTCATAGTACCTTTTGACACGGCGCGAATGATTTAAAAATGGGGGCAAATTGTACCCATTTTTAAGAATACAAATTTATCTGTTCATGAGTAATACAATAAGATAGTACCATCAAACTATTACTGCGGCCCTCAACAGGAGGTAATCTATGTTTTATTTATCGTCCTTTGTCTGGATGTCAATCTGGAGTCTGATTTCGATTTACATCTATTACAAAGATAAAAAGGCCGCGACTGCTGGCGAGTACCGTGTGGATGAACTGACGCTGGATGCGCTCATTGTGCTGGGCGGGTGGCCAGGTTGTTTCATTGCTCAACGAATGTTTAAACACAAAACACGCAGTGCTTACCAACGTCGGTTCCGGGTTATCGTTGCGGTCTGGATAGTTCTTTACATCGGATTATGGAATTTTCTATGGGCGGGAAATAAAATATGAAGATGTAAAAAAACCGGCCAGAGCCGGTTTTTTTTACATCCATGATGGTTACATGAATGCCGGTAAAGTGGTTTGCACTGCGTGGGATGCGGCCATCATGCCATTGATAATGTCCGGTGAGTAGTACAGGGAGATCGCACCACCAACAGCAACCGCCAGTGACATCAGACTCTGACGTACAACAGCAGCTGCGAGACCAACCAGAACGATAAGACCGATCAGCACCTTACCCAGAGAACCCTGCATGTAATCAGAGATTTTGAGCCATACATCGTCAAAACCTGCCTGGGTTGAACCAGAAGCGTGAGCGGTAACAATGGCAAGAATCAGAATGCCGGTGATCACCAGCGGGGTTTTAAACTTCTCAAATTTGATAGCGTTCATTTAAACATCCTTAATAACGAGTTTTAATAATTTCGATCTTTGGATGTTCTCCAGCTATTTAACGAGTTTGAGCCGGGAACTTTATTAATATAAAATTTGTTTTGTTTGATTTCATTGTTAAAGCAGGGCGTTATACAATAGCAATGTGTGATATAAGGTGACATTTATCCGTGTCTATTAACATATATGAAAATCTGGATGAAAACTTCTTTTTGAGTATGAAAGCCAACTTTACTAGTGTCACATTTAAACGAGGTGGATATGTTGAAATCAGAGGTGTTGGTCAGTACGTTGACATCGTTGGGATTATTATTTTTTTCTACTTTTGCACAGGCTGATAATCCAACAGAAGTAATGCTACCGGCTGGTGGCGTTAGAGTCGTTGTCGGATTTTCACCTGAAGGGTCTGCACAGAAAGCAATACTGGATCTGATCAATTCAGCTCAGCAGGAAATCCGTATGGCGGCATACTCTTTTACGTCACCCGTAATTGCGAAAGCATTAATTAATGCTCACCGAAGGGGAGTAGATGTCAGGATCGTAGTTGACAAAGGGCAAAATAATAACCGATATGCAGTCTCGACTATGAATACAGTAGTTAACGCGGGCATTCCGTTACGGACGAATGATCAATTTCTTCTGCACCATGATAAGTATTTGTGTGTTGATAGGATATCTGTTGAAACCGGTAGTTATAATTACTCAAGTTCGGCTTTCAATAAAAATAGTGAAAATAGCCTTGTACTTTATAACGCACCAGATGTTACAGCGCTGTATCTGGCCCACTGGGAATCTCGTTGGACTGGTGGTGTGGATTACATACCTAATTATTGAATTTTAATCAGGGTTCGGGATGAACCCTGATTTTATCATTTAAGAAACGCTTCAAGTTCGTCCATATCCAGGTCGTTATAAAATGAACGCCAACCTTTACGGGCTAAATTCGGATGCAGCATTTTGATGTTGCTTAATGGCATAATGCTGCTTAGTCCCATTTTAATAAAGTATTCATATACCAGGCGGCTGTACCGGTCAAAATCGGTAAGCGGTCTCGACAGAAGGTATGCTGCCTCTGACATAGTCAATCCCTGTATATGCAACCTGTAACCCAGCAGACGGCTGCATGTATCGCGCATAACACCGCGTGTTAGCGGGAATAACTCATCACTTACAAGATGTTCAGGTAAGTGAGTTCTCGGGCACTGAACAGGATTTATACCCCTGATATAGCACTCATCATTCTCAAGGATACAAAACTGGGGTTCCGGGCCGGAAAAAGAGTTACCAAGAAAGCCGCAGGGATCGATCACGCCACCACCCTTAAGTGCTATCCATCCGTACTGAGTTTCAGTGACTTGGTATAACCCACGATCTCCTGGATTGATGCGTTCTTTGACCTTTTTTCGACGTGTTCCTATAGTAGCAGTTCCGGCAATTACTCCCTGATCTACCAGTGCTCGGCATACGATGTAGGATCTCGCCTCTGACCATTCAATCCAGGGTAAACCAATGTGGTAACTGGTCGAAACCAGCCTTAAGCCGTCGATGCATGAATCTGTCATGTAACTTCTCCCGAAAAAAAAGCGCACCAAAGATGCGCTCGTATTTTCAATTCAACAGTCAGGCTTTGGATTTTTTGGCCAACTTGTCCGTTTGCTTAGAAAGTTCCTTTTTTGTGAATTTGAGGGAATCGGTTCGTTTATCAGGATCGCCAACAGCCTGAAGAATCAACGAGTAGGAGTTTTCGCCATTGAGTACAAAGAGGTCGGTTGCCTGCGACCATGCCCCCTTGTTTTCAGAACGCTGTACCCGCAGGATATTTCCTGGGAGGAGTGAGACTGACCAACCTTTTTCATCAGAAAGGTATACGTTGACCTTACCTTTCGATGGTAACAAGAATACTTTTGATGAAAAGGTTGAATAAACGAATACCGTATTTTGTCCCTGCGAATTGTATTCAACAGTTTTAAAGTGCCCACTATAGTCCAGGTCAGCGCCAGTAAGCGCATTCTTCTCCTGAACAACAAACTGTTGGGCTGTATAGCCTTCTGATGCTGCTTTATAGTCTGACGTAGCAGTAGTTTTAGTGGGTTCCGTATAACCGAACTCAGCTGGGTCAATTTGATGGCCAGAGGTATCTTTAGTGATGTTTTCAACACCTGCAATATCACGTGTGGTAGGTGATGGCGGTGTTTGAACCGGGTTGGTCTGCGCCGCAGCGTGTTGATTTGGTTCTGCTGTAACTGGAGCTGAAGCCGGGGCTTCACTAGTGGCCCCAGATAGTGCTTTTTTAGCGATTTCCTGTGCAGGAGTTATCTCAACCGTTCCAGGTTGCTCTGCGTTTTGTGAAACCTCGCTACCGTCAGTAAACCCAGGTTCAGCCTTAATTGAGTCAACCAATGACTGCGTAGCAGGATCTGACTTAGATACAACTGGTGAATTTGCATCCGGGTTAGCTGGTGGCGTGGTTGTGGCCATTTTTAGCATCTGATCGCCAAGATTATCAGACGATGCAGGGGAAACACCGGCGCTATCTTGCTTTGTGACAGTAGGTTCACTTTTATCATCATCAGGGGGCGCTGATGCGGGTTCCTGTTCATTATTTGTGATAGGAAGTGTCAGTGTTGGCTGAGGCCCAGCCTCATCGGTATCAAGGTCATCGTCATCCACATCGATACCATGTTGTTTTGCAATATCCGGGTTAACGCTGATCCCACTCTTTGCAACTTCGACGATAGATAGGTTCGGTTCTTTGTCTGGTTTACCATTCATTAAAATAAATGCGCCTAATGTGCTTACCGCAAAGATACCGGCAACCAGGATACTCAAGGTTTTTTTAGAAAATCGCGCCTTAACACTGGGGGTTTCATCTCCAGCATTCTGCGCTGCGCGTTCGCGTAATTTCTCCTGGCCGTATTCAGCACTTGTGCCACGTTTTTCACTCGTCATTGAAAACCTCGTTGATCACTATTCGTTCTGGCCGAAGCCCCAACTCACGGTGTATATGAAAGTGAGCATGATATGGAAAGCCCCATAATCGCGTGAGATGGTTGCCCCGGAATTGATTAGGAAAATATGCTCTCGCGATAATAAACGGATTATATCTTGAGGGAGGTAGCTCTCGAAATTTTGCGGCCTGAAAACGACCGCAAAATGAGATGGTTTTCTTGAAAATAGATTTCTAGAGGTTACGGGTTCCTTTACAAATTGGGTAAGCCGAGCAACCATAGAAATAATTTCCATTCGACATTCTTCTAACCATTTTGCTATGGCAACGGGGACAGCTAGGTATGACATTAAGATCGTATATTTGATTCTCACCTGGACCAACATTTATTATCTCAGTGGCAGGCGGGGGGATTTCTTTATCCTTGATTATTTTCAGAAGTCTGGAACCATCGATAAGCGATAATGTTCCTTTAACATTTGCGCTAAGAGCGAATTCCCATGCATCCTGAGTAAAGAACCCAGAGGTGATGATATAACCCCGCTCATATGCATTGGCTTGCACTACACCGTAAATTTCGCGGACTACCGAGACTCCTACTTTGCTGGTTTTCCATAATTTGCACTGTACCATTTCGCGGCGACCATCTTTTTGCAGCAGAATGTCGACTCCGCCGTCAGCTCCTGTATTAGTCAGAGTTGCTTTGTAGCCATTGAGTTCGAAATGCAGTCTTATAATCTTTTCGAATTGCTCCCATGTCATATTCGAGAGAATTTTCTGGGAATCATTTCCATCCTGAATGGAGGAGTAAATTCGACGTACTTCAGCAAGTTGTACATTTTTTAGCAATGTTGCGACAAACATCATCATCGAAAGGGTTAGAGATGCGCCTCGAAGGATTTCAGGGAGTATGTTACTCACGCCTACAGCAAAACGATTCATTACGAGTGCTAGGTCATCAGTACTGCTTGCAATAAACTGATAATACAAATCGCCTGGAACGTACACATAATTAGTAAGAGAAAGAATATATAGCAAGCAGGAAATCGGGAAGCCGATATACCACCGGAAAAAATAGGTTTGCTGGCTAGCACCACTGTTTCTCCATGACTGGATATTAAAAATAACGCCGAAGACTTCCTTTCCTGTACGGGTCATCGACATCTGGAGAGACAATTGTGTAATAAAGAGGCCCGCAATGACCAACGGGCCATCATGTAGAAAGAATAAAGCTAATGACGCTAGCAGGAAAAAGCACCACTGGAATTTGGCGCATCGGGACATTCCTTTTGCTGCCAATTTTCTAAAAACCATATGGTCACCATTCATTCAGAATTAATTCTAAGAAAGGTGCGCCTCAGTATCCCATTACAGTTATCAATGAATACATCGTAAAACATGACTGATAAACAAATCAGGGCAAATGTATAAACGATGATTTCTTCAACATATGGAAAATCAGGGTAAATCGCACCTAAATAAATTGCTGACAGTACAAGATACCCACCCCACAATTGGAACAACCGTGGTCTTACTAACAACCATGTGAGTAACGCCAGTACCACTAAGTTTGCAATGCCTATGGCGTTGATCGTCTTTATGGAAGTGAGCGGCACAAAGTACAGAACGCAATAAACGCTACATATCAGAATCACAATGGCGTAAATCACAACACGCTGGAGTAGAGAGTTCATGGTTTCCTCATACACTTTACAGGCCTGTATAACAGAATACCACCGTGTAGCGATTGACGAAGCATATCAGTGTATCTAGTTAATCATTCTCATCTCCCTCACAAGCAATTTGGCTCGGCATCCAATAAGGATGATTTGAAGTCTTGACGTAACTGAACACCATTCTGCATGGAACGCTCGTTAAGTTCGCAACTATCATACTTCTGTCACTGTTTTCAAGGAATTCAGCGCCAGAAAGTTCATTTTCATTCCAGAGACCAGCATTAGAAAGGGTTGCCATCGCATCTGGAAGCGCGTTTATTGCCTTGGTTGCGGGAATTGGTAATTTATCCCGACTTCCACAACCCAGGATAAGGAAGCATAAAAGAACAGTCGTGATAGATTTCATTCTCTCTTCCTCATTTTGGTGTTGTGGGTATTAAAGAGGTCGATGGCTTCAGTTCCCGTGATGGGTATCCAGTAAGGAGGGATGGCTGGAGCCTCATAAAATGGAATTCTCCCGCAGCCTGCTACGGGTAGAGAACAAACAAACAGGATTTCGTCGAACTGGTTTTCAAGTGCCCACAACTGGCTGTACCCAACTAATCCATTTAATTTTGCTTCATGGTGAATTTTCAGAATCGAAAATACAGCCTTCGCAAAACCAAATGGTGGGTTACCAAAGCGTATTGGATCGATACCCAGCGATGTCAGTGCAGACTTCGATATATCATTAAACCTATTGAATAGCGCAGAGCCATGTTCATGGTCTGTTCTTAGGGCAAAAGGAATAGTATTGTCGGGGCTAATTAAGCATTGCTCTTTGAATTGACGGAAACCAGACACACGTTGGATATGGCATTCGACTGATCGCAGAAACAAATCAGGCACACAAAAATCATGAGCAGTAAAACCTTCGAATCCTTCATCGTTACAGAGCTGGTTTGTTAACCTGAACCACAATTGGTAGGCAGATAGTACCTCCTCGTAAGTGCTTCTGACCTCCACATTATTGGTTTTGTAAAAGGTTTCGATCATCATGACTGATTACCTTTGATGCGGCTGCTGTCGTTGTTTAATGGAACGGTCACCTGAATCCCCACGCGCCAGAAAGCCTAAATTGACGATCCTGAAATTTACTCGCCCTACGAGACTATCATGGGGAATGAGACCTCTGAGGTTCCTAGGTGTGCCAGGGGGATTGTCCCAGTAACGGGAATCAAGCGAATGGTCTCGGTTATCACCGGCCATAAAGTAGTATCCTTCGGGAATGATCCATTTCTTACCCGTTTTCACGTAGCCGATACGGTTATCTGTCTGGAAGATATAACTTTGACCGGCAGTGTCGGTATCTGCCTGGTATTGAGTAGTAAAACCATCTTTTTTAATCTGGTTTCCGTTTTGTTTACCGTTTATCGAGAAGATTTTCTCTTCGTTGTATGTGACGGTATCGCCAGGAATACCTAATACGCGTTTGACATAGTAAACGCCGGGAACAGAAGGGGCGTTAAAAACGAGTACGTCCCCACGCCTAATAGCGCGATGATCGAATAAACCACCTACACGCTGAGCGATAACCAAGTCTCCAGGTTTTATAGTTGGGTACATGGATTCTGTCGGGATCAGGAATACACCGCCGAGAAACTGAAAGGACACAATAACCGCAAGCGACAATGAGGAGGAAACTATCAACCAATGTTTTGGACGACGAGACCTTATCAGCTGATAAGAGAGGTAAAGTGCAGAGATGATAAAAACAATAATTAACGGTTTCATGGAGTTATATACCACGCTTAATATTTTTTGCGTAATTAGAGAGCGATTTACCCAAAAACAGGTATACGAGACAGGTGAAAAGGTAAACAAAATGGATGCTGGTGGTTTTTTGGGCTAAAGTGAAAAATTGGTTCGCCTGCCCACCAGCTAATGTGTAATTGAGTTGAACTGTTGGTTTTTCAGCATCGACATAAAAACTTCTAGTTTTCATGAAGGTTAACGGCTTGAAAAATACTTTATAACCAACTCGTGCATAAATTGTGCATGTTGTAATGGTTATTACCAACGGCACATAGAATGGAATAATTGTATTGAGCCAGCACAATAATGACCACACCAGCACTGAATCCAGTAGAAACCTGGCAATAGAGTTGGCCTGCGTTCTGCCCGCTACCACCATAATGGGTATAAATTTAACCATGAAATCCACCATAGTTATACTTGTTTACACCATCTTATAGACAGACAAATTTTCTCCGACTTTTTTTGAACGCAAAACGACCCCGAAAAACGGACATTATATGGTCAGGAATTTCGATAGTTTAAGAGAACATGGTAAATTTTTTCTATCGAAATTTGTGGAGAATTGAAATGAGCAGTGATGCCACTAAGATGGTTGAAGCCTTTGTTAAAGACCCATTAAGTTACGATAGATTTGGGCCAGAGCTTATTTCAAATCAAAAATGTGTCCTCAACATCAATGGGCATGAAATGTCAATTGATGAAGCAGTTAAGATGAGTGATATTGAAAAGTCGCTCTTAGATGAAATTTACCATCTCATAGACGCAATGACAAAAGCGGAAGTCAATTTCTCAAAGGGAAAAAAGAATCTTTTTCGTCGGATGTTCGATCATTTAACAGGTTCCGAAATCTTACGGAAAGCCCAGCTAGATATTTATAACAAAGTAGTTATGAAACTATGCGAACGGATACCTGATCATTTCAAAATGCTAACCGCTCATGCTGAAATCACGAAGGGTTTGGAGGCAATCTATGCGCAAGATATTCATCAGCTAGAGGTTTTCATAGATGTTGTTGAGTCATATCTGAAAAATAAGAACGAGTGTGACTATAGTGTCACAAGCAATGAATATATGGCAATTAACAGGCTACGGATAAGAGTTAATAACTTTCAGGGAGTTCTTGTTGGTTTAAAACTAAGTCAGGTTCAAGCACAAATGAGCTATGAAACAGCTGTCGATGTAAAAGATAGCCTTCGAGATATTAAAGATAATTTATTACCTATGTGGGAAGGGCAGGCTAAGAACATCAACGCCAGTGGTGTTTGTAGTGGTATTGATGAAGTGGCTCATGAAAAATTCAAGAAGCTGGTCAATAAATTAAATAAGAACATAAGGTGAGATAACATGAAGATCATAAATAGTATTGATATATTAGATGTCAAAGTGGCTAAGGAATTTGATAAATATGCTGTTGATGTAAGTATGGAATCATCAATAAAAGATGCAGTCAGATCTTTCCAGATTGGTGATATTGATGCCGCGCATAACTTTGGACGATTGGAGGACACTACTGATATTAATTATCTTGATAACCTCCTTCTCAGCGTCAGCTCATCATCTCAGGGCAAGAAGGGAGAGACTCTGAATGAGATTGTTGCACTGGCTCGTGAAGTCAGTAATGCAGTCGAACCAAGTTATCTTCAAAAGAAACTGTCACGGATACCGTATGTTGGGCCTTTCATAATGAAAGCCATCGGTCTTCATTTTAGTGCAATGTCAAGATTTGATTTAGTTAAAGGACAAATCGATATTTTAACCTCGGATATCGAAAGCATATCGGAGGGGTTGTTTGAAATGAATAAAAATATTGATGGAATGTATGACCAAGCTTTAACTAGTGTAAAAAATACAGGGGTTAACATTGTAGCTGCCTATTACATTCTGGAGAAGTTACAAACAGTTCAGGCTTCTATTCGTAAGGAACTAAAAAATCAGCCTGATAATACCATGCTGAGCATGGAAGCAATGAATATTGAACATCAAATCGCCCTCATAACAAAACGTCGAAATGACATGATCACGGAACAACAAAAGGCATTTGAAGACCTAAAGATGATGAAAATGATGAAGTTCAATAACCTCTCGATGGTAGACCAGTTTGAAACTATTATTAAAGTAACGATACCATCTTCTAAACGCAGCCATCTTATTATTGACCAGGCCGAAAGGAGTGATAAAAGCTCATTACTGATTCAGGCAATTGGTGATTCTGTAAATCAACAAGCCAGACGTCAAGCTTTGTTAGTAAAAGAGAGCAGTATTCGTGTAGCCAAAACAGCTAATCGTACTGTATATGATGTTGAGACAATTGATTACATATCAAACCAGATCAATGAGGCCGGTCGAGAAATTAAAAAAATCCACGACCGAGCCAAGACGCAACATACCCAGCTTGAAGCTCGCGCAGCGCAATGGAAGGAGAAGCGTTTTATGGTAGCAAAAGAACTGTCTTCCAAATAATAGTTAAATTTAGAGGATGTGCTATGGCTAGAATCAGACAAAGTAATCCATATGATGATGTTGAGAATGCTATTAGACGGAAGCGTGATAGAGCTATATATTTTACCTTAGCTATATCTCTAATCTTCGCTATTATATTTCTAATATTATGGTTTTGTATTCCATCAGACATGCCAGTAGATGAGCAAGTCAAACAGGTTTCTGACGATATATTCAACATTCTACGCTCCAATGAGTTAGTTCCTGAAAATGCTTTTGATACGATAGGATCATTTATTTCCATATATGGAAGAGTTGGTGTGGGTGTATGTATATTGATTGTAATACTAGGGGCAATTATTAATGGGAATGGTTTACAACTTGAGATAATGACAAGTTGCATAGTATTGTTTGTAGGGTTTAATTTATTTATTGCTGCATTTGGTGATGAGCCTCATAATTATAAATACAATACCGACAAAATAAGTACTGCTATGAAAACTGGAGACTTGGACTCTTTGTATGAAATCTATGGAGACAGAGGGAGTTTACTAAGAAAGTCAGTTGAAAAAGCACTTGCAGATCCTAAACCAGCTACTGCAAAAAAACTGGGAGATATCGATGGCCTGTTACTCAGAGGTGTAATAATTACTGCTGAAAAAGTATCTGATAGCAATTATAAAAATCATCTTGGAAACTTGGTTTTGTTAATGCCTGAATATAAAGAGGATAGTGTCAAAGACAAAAACACACTGTTTGATTCACAACTTTATAAAGCTATTGATTACCATATTTATGACATTGGTTACAAGTCTGGTGCGCTTGCTTCAAATCCTCTTTCTGCTTGGAAGTCGGGAAATGATCTTAAATCCAATTATATTAAATATATTATAAAAAGTACTGCTCTAATATTTTTTATACTTGCCGTAATTTTTGTGGTGATTATACTGCTGACGGTTAGAAATGGCCGTAGGCTTACTTATTTGATAGAGTCTAATATTAAATATCTGTCGAAATAAAATAAAACGCCCCTGCGGAGTATATAGTAAAAACAGTGTCTATTCGCGTGTGAGTGAGTGACAGGGCTTTACATATAACGTCAGCGGCTTTCATTTCAAACGTACATACTGTGTATAATGGTATGTACGTTTTTTATTTGCGCCGAGTCCTTCGGCGGTAACCATTCATCCATGAATTTTTGTTCAGTGTTTAATTGCACCTTGTGAGTGCGACTTGTTCCAACAAGTCGGGAGAGATAGGAGTTACGTCATTGGTTTAGCAGGACGGGGATAGTTATTTGCGGCAAGTACAGAGTTGTCGCCGCATCCATGCGGCTTTGACAGTTCAGTTGTTCACTCATTGATTCACCTTCTTGATTAATTGCACTTAATTTACCACCACATTGCAACCGCTCCTTACCACGTGTTGCAAATTAATCGCACCACAACTTTCACGGAAAGTACCACTTCGTCGGATCTCGGCTTTGTGCCAAAAACGGACATTGACTTTGGCTGTTACTGAATTGCAGGTTTTAGTTAATCCACGAATAAATCTCCCAAACACCTGCACTATCCATCAACAGTATAAGCTGATTTAACGTTTAGTATTTCTTATTAAGTTTTTAACCACGGTCTTGCGGGCGCGAAACCGCTAGAGCGCTTACTTAGCGAAATGATGTACGCTTGGAAGCAATTGATTTAGCGTGGATTAAAGGTTAACTTCTTCTGAGTAAAATTCATAAAAGAAGGCAATAGTGACCTGCTCCCCGTTGATTAGTACACCCCGATGTTAGTAATGTCTTCATAAGCCACATGAGGACATCCCCATGAAGAAGCGTTTTTCCGACGAACAGATCATCAGTATTCTCCGCGAAGCCGAAGCCGAAGCTGGGGTACCCGCCCGTGAACTCTGCCGCAAGCATGCCATTTCCGATGCCACGTTTTACACCTGGCGTAAGAAGTATGGCGGTATGGAGGTGCCTGAAGTTAAGCGCCTGAAGTCGCTTGAGGAAGAGAACGCCAGACTCAAGAAGCTGCTTGCCGAAGCCATGCTGGATAAAGAGGCGCTTCAGGTGGCTCTTGGGCGAAAGTACTGACGACAGACCAGAAGCGGGAAGCCGTGATGTTGATGTGTGATGCGACCGGTCTGTCGCAACGTCGTGCCTGCAGGCTTACAGGTTTATCCCTGTCGACCTGCCGCTATGAGGCTCACCGTCCGGCTGCTGATGCGCATTTATCAGGGCGCATCACTGAGCTGGCACTGGAGCGCAGGCGTTTTGGCTACCGTCGTATTTGGCAGTTGCTGCGCCGTGAAGGGCTTCATGTTAATCATAAGCGCGTGTACCGGCTTTATCACCTCAGTGGCCTGAGCGTAAAACGCAGAAGACGTCGTAAAGGGCTGGCAACAGAACGTCTGCCGCTGCTCCGTCCGGCGGCGCCCAATCTGACCTGGTCGATGGATTTCGTCATGGACGCACTTTCCACCGGTCGCAGGATCAAGTGTCTTACCTGCGTCGATGATTTCACAAAGGAATGCCTGACGGTCACTGTTGCCTTTGGGATTTCAGGCGTTCAGGTCACGCGTATTCTGGACAGCATTGCACTGTTTCGAGGCTATCCGGCGACGATAAGAACTGACCAGGGGCCGGAGTTCACTTGCCGTGCACTGGATCAATGGGCCTTTGAGCATGGTGTTGAGTTGCGCTTAATCCAGCCGGGCAAGCCAACGCAGAACGGATTTATTGAGAGCTTTAACGGACGATTTCGCGATGAATGTTTGAATGAGCACTGGTTCAGCGATATCGTTCATGCCAGGAAAATTATTAATGACTGGCGGCAGGATTATAACGAATGCCGCCCGCACTCCACGCTGAATTATCAGACACCGTCTGAATTTGCAGCGGGCTGGAGAAAGGGTCATTCTGAGAATGAAGATTCCGACGTTACTAACTGAGTGTTGTATCTATTCGTGGGGGCAGGTCACTTGGTCGGTGCCATGACGCGACTATTTTCAGGTGATTGCTGATACAACTCACAACAGGCTTGAGCAATGTCGCTCTTTGCCGTTTCGTGGAAGTGAATAGCCCCCGTACTTAGTTTTTCAGGCACGATACCTTGATTAATGAGCTTGGAGTATTCAGGAAGGCACTGTTGCAAAGTTAGCGATGAGGCAGCCTTTTGTCTTATTCAAAGGCCTTACATTTCAAAAACTCTGCTTACCAGGCGCATTTCGCCCAGGGGATCACCATAATAAAATGCTGAGGCCTGGCCTTTGCGTAGTGCACGCATCACCTCAATACCTTTGATGGTGGCGTAAGCCGTCTTCATGGATTTAAATCCCAGCGTGGCGCCGATTATCCGTTTCAGTTTGCCATGATCGCATTCAATCACGTTGTTCCGGTACTTAATCTGTCGGTGTTCAACGTCAGACGGGCACCGGCCTTCGCGTTTGAGCAGAGCAAGCGCGGGACCATAGGCGGGCGCTTTATCCGTGTTGATGAATCGCGGGATCTGCCACTTCTTCACGTTGTTGAGGATTTTACCCAGAAACCGGTATGCAGCTTTGCTGTTACGACGGGAGGAGAGATAAAAATCGACAGTGCGGCCCCGGCTGTCGACGGCCCGGTACAGATACGCCCAGCGGCCATTGACCTTCACGTAGGTTTCATCCATGTGCCACGGGCAAAGATCGGAAGGGTTACGCCAGTACCAGCGCAGCCGTTTTTCCATTTCAGGCGCATAACGCTGAACCCAGCGGTAAATCGTGGAGTGATCGACATTCACTCCGCGTTCAGCCAGCATCTCCTGCAGCTCACGGTAACTGATGCCGTATTTGCAGTACCAGCGTACGGCCCACAGAATGATGTCACGCTGAAAATGCCGGCCTTTGAATGGGTTCATGTGCAGCTCCATCAGCAAAAGGGGATGATAAGTTTATCACCACCGACTATTTGCAACAGTGCCTCACATAGTCTGGTATTAGGTACTGCCAGCGTACTGTTAATTCTGCTGGCGGTAGTCGTTTGGTTTACCCTGCCAGAGAGGAAAATACGGCAATTGGGCAAACAGCGTGCCACACCTCACTGATTAGGGTGTGGTTAACACTTCATTAATTAAACAGTCATTACTCTTACTTAACTGTGTGATATACCTATTTAGGGTTTGAAACATTAGAGTTTGAAATAGGTAAGGTCTGAGCAATGACTGAGCAAACGTCCCCCGCACAACTTGATCTCGATAGCGCGGCTCAGCCCCCCAGAGTTTATATCCGGGGGGACTGGGTGTTGGCGCATTACTGCGTTTTGGAGCCGCGCGTTGCGCAATTGCGCGCTAATATGCCCAGTGGGGGGGTATTTGATCTCAACCAACTGGGGGCGTTAGATACCGCCGGTGCAACGTTGTTAGCTCTGCTTCTGGGTGAGGACCGTGTAGCAAATTTACGCGAACTTGCGCCTAAATTGCCAGAAGAGCGGAGGATATTACTTGAAACGGTAAGCCATGTATTGCCTGACTTAACCCCTGAGTTGTCTGAAAAACCCACACGGTTTTGGCTTGAGATGCTGGCTAATACCGGCCGTTCGGTAGATAACTTATGGCAAGATATTAAGTCACTATTGGGCTTTATTGGTCTGGCGCTGGAAACCTTGCTGGGAACACTTTTTCGCCCCTCCCGCTGGCGCATTACCTCATTAATTGCCAATATTCAACAGATTGGCCTCAATGCTGTGCCGATCATTATGTTGCTCACCTTTTTGGTGGGGGCAGTTATCGCCTTTCTCGGTGCAACCGTACTCACTACTTTCGGCGCGGGCATTTTTACCGTCGATTTGGTGGTATTTTCTTTTCTACGTGAATTTGCGGTACTGCTTACCGCGATCCTGATGGCAGGGCGAACAGCCAGTGCTTTTACCGCTGAAATTGGCTTGATGAAAGCCAATGAAGAGATTGATGCTATCCAAACACTGGGCTTGAATCCGGTCGAACTGTTGGTGCTACCGCGCGTCTTGGCACTATTGATCTCTCTGCCGATGCTAACCTTTATTGGCATGGTTTGCGGTATTTTCGGTGGCATGGTGGTGTGTGCCTTAACACTGGATATCTCTCCCACTATGTTTTTGTCGATTATGCAAAACAGTAATGGGTTGCAGCATTTTCTGGTGGGAATAAGTAAAGCCCCTATTTTTGCTTTCCTGATTGCTATTATTGGCTGTCTGGAGGGGTTCAAAGTAACCGGTAGTGCTGAATCAGTCGGGGTTCATACCACCACCAGTGTGGTGCATTCGATCTTTGTGGTGATTTTGCTTGATGCCGTGGCAGCGCTATTTTTCATGGAAATGGGGTGGTGAGCCAAATGACGCAAGATGCAATCATTCAAATTCGCGATCTGGTTAACTGCTTTGGCGTACAGTGCGTGCATCAAGGGTTGAATCTTGATGTTAAGCGCGGCGAAGTTCTTGGCGTGGTTGGTGGCTCGGGTACCGGTAAATCTGTTCTGTTACGCAGTATTGTTGGGTTACGTCGTCCGACTGACGGGAAAATTCATGTTTTTGGCAAGGATTTAATGGCACTGTCAGGTCAATCCCGCGCCATGGTCGAGCGCCGATTCGGCGTATTATTTCAACGAGGCGCACTGTTCAGTTCTCTAACCGTGACCGAGAACGTGGCATTACCATTAATAGAAAACGCCGGATTACCCCGGTCTGAGGCTGAGCGATTGGCTCAGGTTAAACTGGCACTGGCTGGGCTACCGCCGGGCACTGGCAGTAAGTATCCAGCATCTCTGTCGGGTGGTATGGTCAAGCGTGTTGCGCTAGCCCGTGCCTTAGCACTGGACCCGGATATTCTGTTTCTTGATGAACCGACTGCGGGTCTTGATCCCATTGGTGCGGCGGCGTTTGACAGTTTGATCCGCACCCTGCGGGATGCCCTCAATCTAACGGTATTCTTGGTGACCCACGATCTGGATACGCTGTATACACTGTGTGATCGTGTGGCGGTGCTTTCGCAGAAAAAAGTGCTGGTGGTTGATACTCTGGATAAAGTTGCAGCGACTGATGATGGCTGGATTCAGGCGTATTTTCATGGCCCACGTGGCCGGGCTGCTTATCAGGCAGCGGCAATTAACAGTGGAGAGAGGTTGTAATATGGAAACCCGTGCTCATCATGTCGTTATTGGTTTGTTCACTCTTATTGTGGTGAGTGCCGCGCTGCTGTTTTGCCTATGGCTGACAAATTCCGGTTCTGATCGCCAGTTCAGATTGTACGATATCGTTTTCAATGAGCCTGTGAGTGGCCTGTCACAGGGTAGCACCGTTCAGTACAGCGGGATTCGAGTCGGTGAGGTGACGCAATTACGCCTGGACCGAGACAATCCGAATAAGGTTTGGGCACGTATTCGCGTTTCTGCATCTACTCCGATACGCGAAGATACCCAAGCTCGTCTCACCGTCGCGGGTATTACCGGCACCTCAAATATTCAATTCAGCAGTGGCAGCCAGACCAGCCCGTTGCTGGAGGGCAAAGATGACGAGGTTCCTATCATTATTGCTACCCCTTCGCCGATGAGCCAGTTACTGGCTAACGGTGAGAATTTCATGACCAATGCGAATGAAGTGTTGGTGCGTTTGAACCAGTTGCTGGCACCGGATAACCAGCAGCGCCTAGTAACGACACTGGATAATCTCGCGCTGGTCACCCAAACTGTGGCTGATCAACGTGGTGATCTCCGTACCCTGTTGCAGCAGTTGGCGCAGGCCAGTAAACAGGCTAATGAGACACTGACTCAAACCAATCGCCTGCTGCGTAATGCTAACGGCTTAATGGATGGGCAGGGGAAACAACTGGTCAGTGATGCCGCCAAAACCATGGCATCGTTGCAAAATACCAGTACCATCCTCAATAAATTGGTGAGTGAAAATAAAACCTCACTCAATAACGGGATGCAAGGGATGAATGAGCTGGGGCCGGCAGTAGATGAGCTGCGCAGAACATTAGCGACATTACGTGCCGCCGTTTCTCGTTTGGAAGAAAACCCAGCGGCCTTGTTGCGCGGCCGTGAAAGAACACAGGAGTTTACGCCTTAATGCTCTCTTTTAATGTGATGCGCTATGCAGGCCGCCGCGTGTGGCTATTGATGATATCCGGGGGGGCGATACTGCTCTCTGCCTGCACCATTTTACCTTCGGCCCCTGTATCACAAGTTTATCTTCTGCCGGTGCCACCTGCAGTCAGTGTGCCACACGCGCAGACAGTAAACTGGTCATTACGGGTTTCACAACCGGCGACGAACCAGTTTCTTAATAGCTCACGCATAGCGGTGCAGCCTCAGGGCCAGGAGATTGCGGTTTATAAAAACTCCCGTTGGAGTGATTCGGCGCCGATTTTGGTGCGCAATCGTCTTATTCAGGCGTTCCGTAGCGATGGGCGAATCCGTGCAGTCAGTAGCGACGATGATAGCTTGCAGGCTGATGTGGAGTTGAGTGGTGATCTGTCCGCGTTCCAAGGGGTATACCATGTTGGTAGCAGCGAAGTGCTGATCCGTTTTGATGCTCGGCTGGTAAGAATTTCAGATCGTAGGATTATTGCGACTCGCCAGTTTGACATTCGCCAACCGATAAAAGGTAACGAGATGAACGAGGTGGTTCAGGCCTTTGGCCTGGCCAGTGACCAGTTAGCCACTCAAGTGCTCAACTGGACGATGCAGCAATCCCCTGCGCAGGGTTGATATCTAAACCAGCACCGGTTGGTTTTATCTGAGGCGAGTTGGCAGTAGCTAACTCGCCTTTTTTATCGTCTAGTTTAATGATTCAAGGCGAATAATTGCGTCTAAGGGGAAAATATTCTCTTTATTGTTTTGTGATTAGTATCTCATTGAGTAAGGGATTAATGGTGTTTGAGTTATCTATTTCATTGTTTTTAATATGTTTTTATTTAAATTGTTCTGTGGTTATCTTTTTTGTTAAAGAGAACAATATTCTCCAAGCATTAAAAACAACAAGAAAATAGGAAAAGTATTTCTCCCCGTAAAACCCTAAGATAAAAATAATCCAAATCACTGATTAATTACTTCAAATGCAAAAAATAACACATCAACAATTACTCGATTGGTTGAAAAAGGAAGTGAAACTTTCATTAGGTTGTACTGAGCCTATTGCTATTGCGTATGCTGCCGCAGTGGCTGCTAAATATCTCAACGCACCGATATTAAAAATAACGGGGAATATATCGGAGAATCTGTATAAAAATGCGATGGGAGTCACTATTCCGGGAACAAGCTATTGCGGAGTCACTCTTGCGGCGGCAATAGGGGCTATTGGTGGTAACGCGGATGCCGATTTAGAAGTATTAAAAGATATTACTGCGACACAAATTACCGAAGCCTATATATTTAATGAATCAGGTAACGTGTGTCTAAACGCAGTAGATGCTACGGATTTTATTTTTATCGATATTACGCTATATAGTCTTAGTGATCAGTGCCGGGTAGTGATTCAAGGTAGCCATACTAATGTCACTGAAGTTTATATTAATAATATAAAGCAAATATTAGTCCGAGACCTAATTGCCGCCAATGATAGTGGGGTACTACCCGAATTTTCCCTTAACGACGCATTTAAATTTGTAACCGATGTCGCCGCTAAAGACATCATGTTTATGCTGAAAAGTGCTGAGATTAATACCGCGCTTTCTGACGAGGGGCAAAGGAAGAACTATGGTTTGAACGTGAGTGGCGCGTTGTCGCAAGCCAGAAAAAATGGCTTTATCAGCACTGACTTACTGAGTCAAATGTTGATCAACACCACTGCGGCATCAGATGCCCGTATGGGCGGCGCACCCTTACCCGCGATGTCAAATTATGGCTCTGGTAATCAGGGGATTACCGTGACAATGCCGGTAGTGACACTTGCCCGACATCTTAATACAGATGATGAAACACTGGCCCGGGCATTAGCGTTGGCCCATCTAGCCGCAATCTCAATTCATATGCGTTATACCCGATTGTCTGCATTGTGTGCGGCGTCAACGGCAGCAATGGGGGCGGCGGCAGGTATGAGTTGGTTATTGACCCAAGATTTTCAAACTATCTCCTACGCGGTCAGTAATATGATCAGTGATATTAGTGGCATTATTTGCGATGGTGCATCAAATAGTTGTGCCATGAAAGTGTCTACCGCTACCGCCTGTGCATTTAAGTCGGTGTTGATGGCGCAACAAAATAGTGTTGCAGGGGAGCGTGATGGCATTGTTTCCTGCGATGTTGAAGGTTCTATCAATAATTTATGTAAATTAGTGTTATCGCCAATGAGGCAAACAGATAAAGAAATTATCAGTATAATGACACGTAAATAAATATTACGGTTTAACCGCGTGGCCTAACGTCATTATTAATAATGATCGGCGGGCTATCGTTAAAATTTAAAGGGACAAATAATGAGCAAATCAAAATCGATCGCGACTCTGGTTATCCATGCCGGAGATCAAGTTGACCGGGGCAATAATGCTATTTTTCCACCGATTACTACCGCCAGTTCCTTCATTCAGCCAAATTTAGGCGAAGAAGGGGAGTTTTGTTATTCCCGTTGCAGTAACCCGACAAGATATGCATATGAAACCGCCTTGGCTGAGTTGGAAGGAGGTATCTATGCTACGGCAACCGCTTCCGGTATGGCAGCAACTGCACTTATATTGGAATTGCTACCTAAGGATTCCCATGTATTAGTAATGAAAGGGGTCTATGGCGGTACTTATCGGTTGTTTGAACGTCTGCGTAAACAAACTTCAGGTACGACATTCAGTTATGTCGATCTTAATGATCTGGCGTCAGTAGAGCGCCATATTCAAGAGAATACAGGTCTAATCTGGATCGAAACGCCCACTAACCCACTGTTGGAATTAGTTGATATTGAAGCAGTATGCCAGGTTGCCAAAAGCAGGGGCATAATGAGCTGCGGGTGATGCTGCCAACTTACTGATTTAGTGTATGATGGTGTTTTTGAGGTGCTCCAGTGGCTTCTGTTTCTATCAGCTGTCCCTCCTGTTCAGCTACTGACGGGGTGGTGCGTAACGGCAAAAGCACCGCCGGACATCAGCGCTATCTCTGCTCTCACTGCCGTAAAACATGGCAACTGCAGTTCACTTACACCGCTTCTCAACCCGGTACGCACCAGAAAATCATTGATATGGCCATGAATGGCGTTGGATGCCGGGCAACCGCCCGCATTATGGGCGTTGGCCTCAACACGATTTTCCGCCATTTAAAAAACTCAGGCCGCAGTCGGTAACCTCGCGCATACAGCCGGGCAGTGACGTCATCGTCTGCGCGGAAATGGACGAACAGTGGGGATACGTCGGGGCTAAATCGCGCCAGCGCTGGCTGTTTTACGCGTATGACAGGCTCCGGAAGACGGTTGTGGCGCACGTATTCGGTGAACGCACTCTGGCCACACTGGAGCGTCTTCTGAGCCTGCTGTCGGCCTTTGAGGTCGTGGTATGGATGACGGATGGCTGGCCGCTGTATGAATCCCGCCTGAAGGGAAAGCTGCACGTTATCAGCAAGCGTTACACTCAGCGCATTGAGCGACATAACCTGAATCTGAGACAACATCTGGCAAGGCTGGGACGGAAGTCACTGTCGTTCTCAAAATCGGTGGAGCTGCATGACAAGGTCATCGGGCATTATCTGAACATAAAACACTATCATTAAGTTGGAGTCATTACCCTACGATAGTTGCTTTGACTTTAACCGATGACAAGGTTCATTCCTTTATACACGTTAAACATACAATACACTATAATTCTAAAGAGTTTATTGTCAAATAAAAAGGCAGATTTCTCTGCCTTAATACACAATATACATAGTTCAAGGTACTATATATAACTTAAGGGCGTTTTATTTTTGTGTGCTTATTTACCATCCGTTTCATCATCTACTTTCTGAGTCATGATTGGAGGCGGCGCTTCATTATCAATTTTCCTACGGCCTTCATCGCTGAAGAAGATTTTCCAGATAAAGTGCCCGACAAAAAGGATTCCGCATCCTATAATCAGCGCCCAGTCGAAAGTGTCAAATGGTCTGTTAAAATAATCAAACATATAGTTCTCCAGGGTAGAGTTCGTGACTAAGCCCGTTAAACGTTGTGTGGATAATTGCTCCACCAGACCGGGCAATGCAATTCATTGTTTTTTTCAGACCATCCGGCATCTATGAGTAATCTCTTCACAAAAAATGGCTGGTTTCTGAAGATATCTGTAGAAATTGATGTAGCTTTAATGACACTTCCTTTTTCACCAGGTTTTGTTGGTTTCTCGTAACGCGTTATACCGATATGCTGTAGACGTGACCTAATCGCGCCATCTGTCCTATTCATTTTCTTGGCAATCACTTCTATTGAACGATGCTCAGATAGAAGTGTAATTAAAAACTTATAGTTTCCACATACCCATTTGGCTGGTTTTTGTGGTTCTCTTTGGTTCCGTTCAGGCACTGATCTTTCCTTAATTTGTTGTGGTTTTTCACTATCACAATCAATGTCAGTTCTGGCCGGGTAATTTGAAATGGTTTTATCTGGTACGGTTTCATAGATAATTTCATTAAGCACTATATGCTTGCTCCACCAATCTGGGGCGGTAAGGTCGAATCCATCAATGTGCCAGCCGAATTCGATTAGTGGCAGGACATCAAGAAAACGTTTTTTTGATAATTTCGCAGAACTTATTTTTTTATTTAACCATATAACCGTACTAGATGAATCGTCTTCAGCGCCCACGGTAATCATTCCAAGCTCTATAAGTTGCTGAAGAGTGGATTGATGGCTTCTTAAGGTAAGCTCGGCAAGTGCCGTTTTACTGATACCATGTTGTATCGCCTTAAGTAAGACCCGAGTATCGTCAGGAGTCCACGGTTTACCGGTAATGAGGTGTGAAGATGTTTTCTTATGTAGCTGATCAGTATCCTCATCTTCGGGTACTAACAGGCTTGTGTTTCTTGTTCGCCACCATTCTGGAGAGTACAGAACATTTTCACCATTTATGCAGTGTGCTACCCATCCATTATCTAGCAGGGTTTTAAGAGTTATACCTGAAGCTGGTTCAGCCGGTGGCACTCTGATTGAAGAGTTAGGCTTGAGGGTAATTTCGTTAGGCTCGGAGAGATTTTCTCTTATGAGAAGGTATAAATCCAACTCGATACATCTTAACTGGATTATCCTTTCATTGTATCCAAGAATGGACGTAAGCGCTGCAAATGAGTAACCATCCTTAAGCCCTTTTATAAGCTTCAGATCTTCAGCTGGTGACCATGACGGTAATTTCTTCTTCATTCACTTGCCTTAGAGTGAACTAAATATTTCTGATATTACTTGTAAATCAATAATTCTTGAATCGAGAATGGGGGCGTTTTGAGGTGTATAAATCGCACTTAGACTCGACCATTTAGTATCCGTGGTTGAAGAGCTCCTCAACTCCAGCATTTACGACATCCTGGTTTCCAGGGATGTAACGTGGCCAGCCTTCTACCTCTTTGATGTTCTTAACGATAACTCCTTCGAAGCCAAATTGATCTGCCGATATATCAACAATATGGAATTCATCGTTGTTGGAGATCTCACACCAGTAATGACCGAACCCGCCATACATAGTGAATAACCCGCCGTCAGATTTCCCATCGCCACCTCTAATCACAGCTGATAACCCTTTGCTATGTGCCAGACGAGCTAATAGCAGACTGGCAAATAGGCATGTGCCCGTTGTGTCATCGGTATCACAGTCAGCGAGGATACCGTTCAGTAATGCCCGTGCTTCAGTCGCAACATCATTAATGAGGTTTTTCATCAGGGTTACTTATCGCAAATCGGTTTCAGGGGATTCTGCCAGACAGGCCGTAGCGTGACAATTTTTTATGACCCCAATAGGGGGCGAAATTAACGGGTCTTAGAATTTCGTCACCGATGAATGTTGCGTTAATCTTTTTTTATATAAAGAGGAGCTAACCATGAATAAAATGAAGTACAGTGCAGTATTGAATGAATGGAATTTTAAGTATGATTCTGCTGAAAGATTCGGTGACTCACACTTTCTTTATATCCATAATTTCATGAACGATCAGAGCCAGTTACTTGGTATTATCATAGCTGATTTTTTGAAGGTTCCTCAGATAGAACTTCTTCCTATTCAGACCGCCATAGATAACCTTGTAAGGTTATTAAAGGTTCAGACATCCAGGTCGTTAACGTCTGATGAGGGTGTTGATCTTGCTCAATTCCTCACTCAGTACCTCAGACAGACACAATCTTATGCTGCGGTTTCAAGTATGTGTCCGGTTGGTCAAAAGTTGAATTTTTTCCTGAACATCTACCCAAGAAAAGGTAATAAAGAGTTTTCTTTTCGATTATTCGCAATCACCACACTCAATGAAATTACAAGCGTGTCTGAATTTGTTGAAATGGCACATAGTACTCAACAAAGTGATCTGATTAATAATCCTGGTTATTTTGTTTGATTACTAAATAATTCCATATTGAAATCATTAACCATCACTTAACAGTGATGGTTTTTTGTTTTATTTCAATTATCTTTTTGTTCGATATGACTATCTGCTTTTTATAATCTGATTTCACTTACTATCATGCTGATACTACTAGGTAAAATGGTCGTGATGACTTTAATTCATGCTATTCCATTGAGATTTGTGTTTACAATCAATAAAAATATTGTTAATAAAATGTAATCCTTAACATAAATCAACATGGATATGGAACCTACACTACAATGGCAAAGAAAAACATACATCAGGAAGAGATTGTATTCGCGAAGAAACAGCTTGTTCTCCTTGCAACATTAAAAGGGAAGGTAAGTGAATTGATTCTAAAGTGGGAAGGGAACATTGGAGCTGAGACTCCTGACTTGAATCGCCACGGGTTTAACAGACACCTCAGAGTCATTTAAGATGGCTTAAAGAGAGGTGCCCATGAGCAGTAAGCGTTATCCCGAAGAGTTTAAAATTGAAGCAGTCAAACAGGTTGTTGATCGCGGTTATTCTGTTGCCAGCGTTGCAACACGTCTCGATATCACCACCCACAGCCTTTACGCCTGGATAAAGAAGTACGGTCCGGATTCTTCCACTAATAAAGAACAGTCAGATGTTCAGGCCGAGATCCGCCGTCTCCAGAAAGAGCTGAAACGGGTTACCGACGAACGGGACATATTAAAAAAAGCCGCTGTAGATTCAATTGGTCAACGCAACAGTTATGTGAAAACATGGGGTTGCGGAGGTTTTTTGAATGAGACGAACATTTACAGCAGAGGAAAAAGCCTCTGTTTTTGAACTATGGAAGAACGGAACAGGCTTCAGTGAAATAGCGAATATCCTGGGTTCAAAACCCGGAACGATCTTCACTATGTTAAGGGATACTGGCGGCATAAAACCCCATGAGCGTAAGCGGGCTGTAGCTCACCTGACACTGTCTGAGCGCGAGGAGATACGAGCTGGTTTGTCAGCCAAAATGAGCATTCGTGCGATAGCTACTGCGCTGAATCGCAGTCCTTCGACGATCTCACGTGAAGTTCAGCGTAATCGGGGCAGACGCTATTACAAAGCTGTTGATGCTAATAACCGAGCCAACAGAATGGCGAAAAGGCCAAAACCGTGCTTACTGGATCAAAATTTACCATTGCGAAAGCTTGTTCTGGAAAAGCTGGAGATGAAATGGTCTCCAGAGCAAATATCAGGATGGTTAAGGCGAACAAAACCACGTCAAAAAACGCTGCGAATATCACCTGAGACAATTTATAAAACGCTGTACTTTCGTAGCCGTGAAGCGCTACACCACCTGAATATACAGCATCTGCGACGGTCGCATAGCCTTCGCCATGGCAGGCGTCATACCCGCAAAGGCGAAAGAGGTACGATTAACATAGTGAACGGAACACCAATTCACGAACGTTCCCGAAATATCGATAACAGACGCTCTCTGGGGCATTGGGAGGGCGATTTAGTCTCAGGTACAAAAAACTCTCATATAGCCACACTTGTAGACCGAAAATCACGTTATACGATCATCCTTAGACTCAGGGGCAAAGATTCTGTCTCAGTAAATCAGGCTCTTACCGACAAATTCCTGAGTTTACCGTCAGAACTCAGAAAATCACTGACATGGGACAGAGGAATGGAACTGGCCAGACATCTAGAATTTACTGTCAGCACCGGCGTTAAAGTTTACTTCTGCGATCCTCAGAGTCCTTGGCAGCGGGGAACAAATGAGAACACAAATGGGCTAATTCGGCAGTACTTTCCTAAAAAGACATGTCTTGCCCAATATACTCAACATGAACTAGATCTGGTTGCTGCTCAGCTAAACAACAGACCGAGAAAGACACTGAAGTTCAAAACACCGAAAGAGATAATTGAAAGGGGTGTTGCATTGACAGATTGAATCTACAGCGGCGTACTTCGCAAAGCTGTCCGACTGAGGTACGCCTTTATCCGTGACAACACCTGTTGCTGGCCTGTTCGCCTGCTCTGTCGGGTGCTGGATGTTCATCCCAGTGGTTTTTACGCCTGGCTTCAGCAGCCGCATTCACAACGCCATCAGGCAGACCTGAGACTGACAGGACAGATTAAACAGTTCTGGCTGGAATCGGGATGCGTCTATGGTTATCGTAAAATCCATCTGGATCTGCGGGACAGCGGGCAACAGTGCGGAGTGAACAGAGTCTGGCGACTGATGAAACGTGTCGGGATAAAGGCTCAGGTCGGATACCGGAGCCCGCGGGCACGTAAAGGCGAGGCCAGTATCGTGTCGCCCAACAGGCTCCAGCGACAGTTCAATCCGGATGCTCCGAATGAGCGTTGGGTAACGGATATAACCTACAGTGTGCCCGGAGTTCAGGGCGGGCATGGATGCTTAAATGAACCGCGAGTCTGTCTGGAATATTGAACCGGTAACTCACGATGAGAAACCCAACAATCCCACCGGGTGTGACGGTGGAGAACCTGAGCGGCAGTGACCTGCGGCATGCCCGCAGGGTGATGTAACCCGCTGACAACGGGGATTGAGGCGAGATCACTAAGCCGAGATGATCCTCAAGGTTAAGTACTGAAAGGCTGAAGAACATGAACCCGTTAATCCGCCTCTGTGGGTTGAAAACGTCACCACGGCCTACGTGATCTGACAGGCCGTGCAGGAGGAACTGGCAGTGATACGTAAGCACTGCCGGTCGAAGGTGTTTTGACATGTATGCGAAACACCGGGGCAGCAGCGTCTATCACGCTTGCGTTGCTGACTTCTGCCAACTTGCGGCAAGCAAGGATAAAGAGTGCGACGGGCAGCCTCCTCAGTATGCCTGAGTCCAGGCAGGTAAACCGGGGAAGGTCAGCGACGGATGTTAAGGGGGCATGGCTCCGATGACGCGCTGGCTGGCGGAGCTTCCGTAGTAGTCCGCGATGGGGAAAGCCCATTACATGGCGAAGGGAAGCAGTTTGAATGTGTTTGCGACGTGAATTAACTGACCTAACGAGGTGAAGACCTTTGATAATCAGCGAAATGCAACGCAAGCTTGCCACATGGGCAGCCACCGATCCGTCCCTACGGATTCAACGGCTGCTGCGTCTGATAACACAACCAGAATGGCTGGCTGAAGCGGCGCGGATCACGCTTTCATCAAAGGGGGCCCATACCCCCGGCGTTGATGGCGTGAACAAAACAATGCTACAGGCCAGACTGGCTGTTGAGCTGCAAATCCTCAGGGATGAATTACTCTCAGGCCACTACCAGCCCTTGCCCGCCAGACGGGTTTACATCCCTAAAAGCAACGGCAAACTGCGACCACTGGGTATCCCCGCGTTGCGGGATCGTATTGTTCAGCGGGCCATGCTGATGGCGATGGAGCCGATATGGGAGAGTGATTTTCATACGCTCTCATATGGCTTCCGGCCTGAGCGCAGTGTCCACCACGCGATCCGCACGGTGAAATTACAGCTCACAGACTGTGGTGAAACCCGGGGACGCTGGGTGATTGAAGGCGACCTGTCCAGTTACTTCGACACCGTACATCATCGACTGCTGATGAAGGCTGTACGCCGCAGGATCAGTGACGCACGTTTCATGACTCTGCTGTGGAAAACCATCAAGGCGGGACATATCGATGTCGGTCTCTTTCGGGCGGCCAGTGAAGGTGTACCACAGGGCGGTGTTATATCGCCGCTATTATCGAACATCATGCTGAATGAGTTCGATCAATACCTGCATGAGCGCTACCTGAGCGGGAAAGCCAGAAAAGATCGGTGGTACTGGAATAACAGTATCCAACGGGGCCGAAGTACGGCGGTCAGAGAAAACTGGCAGTGGAAACCCGCGGTGGCGTACTGCCGCTATGCCGATGATTTTGTCCTCATCGTCAAAGGCACCAAAGCACAGGCGGAAGCCATCAGGGAGGAGTGTCGGGGTGTGCTCGAAGGCAGTCTGAAACTCAGGCTGAACATGGATAAGACTAAAATCACCCATGTTAATGACGGCTTTATCTTTCTGGGGCACAGGATCATTCGCAAACGCAGTCGTTATGGCGAGATGCGAGTGGTCTCAACGATCCCGCAGGAGAAAGCCAGAAACTTCGCCGCATCGCTGACAGCACTGTTATCAGGCAACTACAGTGAAAGCAAAGTCGATATGGCTGAACAACTCAACCGAAAACTGAAAGGCTGGGCCATGTTCTATCAGTTCGTTGATTTTAAGGCCAAAGTCTTCAGTTATATCGACCGTGTCGTGTTCTGGAAGCTGGCTCACTGGCTGGCCCGCAAATACCGTACAGGTATCGCTTCCCTGATGAGGTGGTGGTGTAAATCACCGAAACCGGGTCAGAGCAAAACGTGGGTTTTATTTGGTAAAACCAATCACGGCAAGCTCAGCGGCGAAATACTGTACCGGTTGGTGGGGCAAGGCAAGAAGCTGTTCCGCTGGCGGCTACCCGAAGGTAATCCCTATCTGAGGACGGAGACCAGAAACACGTATACATCGCGCTTTACAGAAGTGGCAATGGCGTTCGCCAGCATTTAAATGGAGAGCCGGATGCGCTGAAAGGTGCACGTCCGGTTCGGGGAGGAGAGGCAGGGAAATAGTCCGACTACGCCCTGCCTCTTACTCTACTCAGAACCCACGAAGGCTGGCTGTATCTTGCCGTGGTTGTTGATCTGTTCTCACGCAAAATTATCGGCTGGTCCATGCAATCCCGGATGGCAAAGGACATTGTCCTGAACGCACTGCTGATGGCTGTATGGCGGCGTAATCCCCAAAAACAGGTGCTGGTTCATTCGGATCAGGGCAGTCAGTACACAAGCCATGAGTGGCAGTCGTTCCTGAAATCACACGGCCTGGAGGGCAGCATGAGCCGTCGCGGTAACTGCCATGATAATGCGGTTGCAGAAAGCTTTTTCCAATTGTTGAAACGCGAACGGATAAAGAAAAAGATCTACGGAACGCGGGAAGAAGCCCGCAGCGATATTTTTGATTACATCGAAATGTTTTATAACAGTAAGCGTCGGCATGGTTCTAGCGATCAGATTTCACCGACAGAATATGAAAACCAGTATTATCAACGGCTCGGAAGTGTCTAGATTATCCGTGGCGATTCAACTATCATCTTTTAATGAACCAACTTGAGTCAGTAGAAAAGCAAATATTTTCTAAGATTGGTGCTTGGAAAAAGACATCTTTGCTTTGAGTGTCAGTGAAGAAAAACTTTATGAACAAACTTAATCCTCCTGCTTTATGTAATTCTTTTTTTACCAGGGATTTCTAGGAGAATCTTAGTCCATAACCCATCTGTCATAAAATCAATTATCGAGTCTGATATCATGGCTTTATTTGCAATTCTTTGAGCAGTGTAAATTGCCTGACTTTTATCTTCGATAAAGATGCCATGAGGCACTAGACTAACATTATCTTCGGTTTTCCTTGCCCACATGCGGAGGCGGTAATCTATTATGTATTCGTCATACTCTATCCACAGATGAGGTCGAATTATCTGGCCAGTTCCAGCCAACGTTACTTCTCCAACGATGCGCTGGTGCGGTATACAGAATCTATCTAGCAGGCAACTTACAACCATAGTATGACCATCACATTCGAGTGGAAGTACATCATATTTATGTAACAGCTCGCAGACATAAGCAACTTCAGGGGTTATGAACATTTACGGCCTCATATTAGACGGGGAGGGTGCTTAATTGGTCATTAAGCCTAAGTGATGATGGAGCCCAGTAGCCGGAACCGCACATCCACCGTTCACCAGGAAATGAAAAACCCTCTCTGATAAGAAACTCCCTAAGTTCGGTGCTGATGACATTCTCAACCTTTAAGATGTAGTTATTTGTCTCAGCTGCTTCTTTTAATTTCGAGAGTAACTGTCTGAAAAATCCTTTGCCTGGGGTCTTCACTGAAATGGTTGCGACTACCAGTACCGACGAACCGAGGTATGACATTTTTCCCGTCCGGGCACGGATGTATAACTCATCTACTAACTGAAGACCTTGAACCTTCATTGATTTTGAATGAAAGATGCTTTTTTTTGCTTCAACCATTAAGTGAGTGAATGATTGAAGGATCTTATTGATGTCTCTGTCATGACAACTCATATAATCACCAAATTAAATCAGCATAATAAATTGCACAGTGTATAGCGTAACTTTTCAATAAAGTTGATGCTTTGAAATAAAAGCAACAATACATAATCTTTGTGTCTTATTGACTAAGGTTGTTATGTAATTATCAGAGGTTTTTAATCCTTTCTAAAGATGCTAGATATGCTTCATAGTTATCTCCAAATTTTTTCTTTGCCCGTCTTACTCTCATCTTTTCTGCCAGTTCACTCTTATGCTCGGTCTGGTATTTTTTATTGTTTTGGAGTTTTACACCTGCACCGGAACCGGCAGCATAATTTCTGTTTTTATCGCTAATGCACAACTTGCATTTACTTTTAAGGCCAAACTTACCCTTAAGTTCCTTACCGAATTCTTCGAAGGGTTTAACCTGATTGCATCCTTTACAGCGTTTGCACCCAGAGGGGAGATCTTCATTAGCCATGTCTAGTTCCAGTGGTTAAAGGTAATGAACTGCATTTTACTGCAAACAGGCACTTCCAACCATAAAATCGACTACTTAACCATAATTCAACATAAGGTTCATTATGCGCACTTAGATTGTTAGAACCATTTAGTAATGTCACTTTTTATCCAGATAGAAACGTCACCTTAGAGTAAGCTAAACTGAATGCAATTCTAAGGGACTCAACGCATGTTGGTGACCATGTCAGATAAAGAGATCCACCGCCTACCGGTGATACAGGCAGTTTGTGAAAAGCGTCTACGCCGTCGTGATGCAGCATCACAGCTTGGCATTTCAGAACGTCAGGCGCAACGACTTATCAATCGTTACCGAGTTTCTGGTGCTGAAGGACTTGTCAGCCGCAAACGCGGCCAGCCCAGCAACCGCCGGTTGACCGAATCTCTCAAACTACGAGTACTCACGCTGATACGTGAAAACTACAGTGACTTTGGGCCCACACTGGCCGCAGAAAAACTCAGAGAGCGCCATAATATCCGGCTTTCAATCGAGACCGTCCGCAACTGGATGACGTCTGACGGACTCTGGGTCCCGCATGCTCGCCGTAAGTCACGGGTTTATCAACCCCGACATCGGCGTGATTGTCTGGGTGAACTTATCCAGATCGACGGCTCCCACCATGACTGGTTTGAAGGCCGTGCGCCAAAATGCTGCCTGCTGGTCTTTATCGATGATGCCACCGGGCGTCTGATGCATTTGCGGTTCAGCGAGTCAGAAACAGCCTTTGACTACATGCTGGCAACCCGGGAATACATCGAGCAGCATGGGAAGCCGGTATCGCTGTACAGTGACAAACACGCAATATTTCGCGTCAGTGGTCCGGAGAAACGCAATACCACCGTTACCCAGTTCGGACGTGTGCTTTATGACCTGGCAATCGAGCTTATTTGTGCCAACAGCTCTGAAGCTAAAGGCCGCGTGGAACGTGCGAATCAGACACTTCAGGATCGGCTGATCAAAGAAATGCGTCTGGAAGGTATAACCGGCATTGAGGCCGCAAATGCCTGGCTTGCCACTTTCATCGCTGACTTTAACAGCCGGTTTTCACGACCGGCTAAGTTCCCCAAAGATTTGCATCGTCCGGTGCAGGAAAGCCCCGATGAATTAAGAGACATCTTTGCCTGGCATGATGTTCGTACCGTGTCGAAATCACTGACCTTCCAGTACGATAAGATCCTTTATCTCATGGACACCACAGAAGAAAATAGCCGTCTTGCCGGTGAAAAAATTAAAGTACTGGATTATCCCGATGGCACCCTCGCCTTCCTCTATGGGCACCGGAGCCTTAAGTGCCAGGCATTTGATAAGCTGGCCTGTGTCGACCAGGGGCAGATTGTTGATAACAAACGTCTCGGGACTGTACTCCGACTGGCTCAGGTAAAACAGGATGAGCGGGAAAGCGAAGGCAAACGGGAACGAAGCAAAAAATCGCCCAGCCGTAAGGCTCAGGTGCGCATCCAGGAACAGCTCCGGGCTATCAATCCCGTTCTGGCAGACCCGAGCTTGTTTGTGGCAAGTTCAAAGCGATAGAATCGACCATCAGTGCTGCAAAGTACCGGAACAGTGAGTCCCCAAAAGGATACTTGAGATGATTAAATTCCCGACTACAAAGCGCGTTGATTTGTATAAAACTGCTGTCAGCTCTGAGCAATTACATCTAAATAGCTGCGCCTAATACCGCTACACTTTTGCCTGACCATGTTTTCCTCCGGGGAATGGGCTGGCGGTTTCCATAAAATGGCGGACCTTTTTCAGTAACTGCCACATTGAGCGGCACTGATGATTACGGGTTATCGTGTCATGAAGTGCCTGCCATAGCCGTTCCACATGATTCACCCACGGCGAGTAAACCGGCTGGTAAATTACCCTGAACTTGGGATTTGCTTTCAACCAGCGCTGTGTTTCGCGGCTTTTATGGATAATGTAGTTATCAACGATCAGCGTGATTGTTTTCGCCCGCCGGTAAGTGGCTTTCAGGTGCTTTAGCAGAGCGATAAACAGCGCTGAACTTTTGCTGTTGCCGCCCACGTAGCTGACTTTACCCGTGCCACTGTGCAGTGCGCCGGCCAGATAGTATTTTTCGTTCTGCCCCGGCGTCACTACCCGTTTCTGCTGTCCGCGCAACTGCCAGTCCGCACCGATTTTAGGATTAAGGTGGATATCCACTTCATCTTCATAAAATACCGGATGCTCTGCGCTGCATTCATCCAGCGCTTTGTGGATTACCGCCATCTTTTCATCTTTATGTGGGTCACGGATACGCAGAGTTGGCGCGGCCCTGCGCCATACAAGCCCCGCAGATGGCAACCAGCGGCGAACGGTTCCTGCATGTAACTGGCAACCGGTTATCTCATTGATTTTTATTGCCAGTAATTCGGTGCTCCAGCGTGAACGTTGATAACCAAAATCGCCGGGAGAATGCTTTATCAGCTCACGTAACAGGGTGCAGATATGTTCAAAAGGCCAGCGTCGGGAGCGCCCTGCGGGTAAGGATTTCAGGCCTTCAATACCTGAGTGCGTAAACCAGTTAATCCAGCGACCAACGGATGAACGGGCACAACAGAGAGTTCTGGCAACATCGCTGACCCGTTCACCCCGATGAAGCATTAGCATGGCCGTGAGTCTGCGGGCATGATTTTTATCACGCGTTTTATGAATAGCTTTCTGCATCAGGCGTCGTTCGCCACGGGGTATTGGTACTATGATCGGCATCGCTCAGTCCGGTTGGTGATTTTGGTTGGTTTGGCGATTGATCAGATCGCACAATCCGGGCTGAGTTCCCTTTCAGTGATCTACTATTCCGCGCAGCTATTTAGATCTGGTTGCGGCTCAGGAGTTCATGTTCGATGCCTGGGAAAATGATGACCTGGAAGTTGTGCTGAAACTCATCAGAAAAGCTATCAAGAAATCCCCGCTCTGTGCTGACGCATACTCATTCTACTGCGAGATATCTCAAGAACCTCCTGAGTCAAAAATCGGGAAGCTGGAGACTGCTTTGTACGCAGCCAGCATTGCACTTGGCGAGGATTTTCAGGAGTTCGCAGGACGTTTCTGGGGATTTGTCGAAACACGTCCATATATGAGAGCAAAAGCAGCTTTGGCTGAGGCCTTATGGGAGTCTGGTAATTTTTATCCGGCTATGGCTCATAGCCGCGAAATGCTGAAGCTCAACCCGAACGATAACCAGGGGATTCGTCATTTATTAGCGAACTATTACCTTGAGCTTGAAATGGTGGATGATCTGGCCTTGCTACTGGACGATTATCCTGGGGATATGCGTTCGTTTTTTCAGTATACACGCGCCCTACTCGCCTACCGACAGTCATCCCCGGATGCCGATGATATCGCTAAAGCTGCGATTGATTCTAATAGACACATCCCCGGCTTGTTATCGAAGTGCAGATTACAGATCAAGTCTAACAGTGGATATATCACGTTAGGTGGAATGGATGAAGCCATTTATTATGTGAATCATAATATAAAGCCTTGGATTCGCACCTCTGGCGCAATTGATTGGATTGTAAATAATTCATTAAGTAAAATATAAGGATTTAGTTTTAATGTTTAATCTAATTATGGGCGGAGAACCTGACTATTTTGAACATTGGCCCATGTATGAACGGGTTAGTGGGAGTTGTGATTTTCCTATATCACGTATGTTAGAAGGCACCTCTGATGACATCCGGTTGAAGTTAACGCCTTTGAATGATAAAGCATTATCTTATATTGAGAAATTACCTACGCTTTTTATGTCAGAACTTTATTCCCGAGACAATGTTGAATACATTACTTTGCGACTTGGTGTAATTTCAAATCTACGAACAGTTAACAAAAATGTTGAGTTTGATTTCAGAATCACTCACTCACAAGATGATGTCGTAGTGATAAACAAAGAGTTATATCAAACAGCTTTAGAATTAGGTGCATATGGGCTGAAACGGACTCACTGGGGAATAAAAGCACGTGATTTAAATCAAACATTAGCACTTCTAAATATAACGACAAGAAGTACACCACTTCCTCCTACTGAAGCACTTCCTGATGAAGTTGATAACTACCCAATAATAGATAATGTTCAAAGTTTCATGGCGCGTGTTTTAGAACAAGATCATGAAGAAGATGCAGAAATATTTTATCGTGGACATTCTGATGTATCTTACGAGTTGGCTCCATCAGTTTTCAGGAAAAACAAAAAAGGTAACTTCAAGCATTTGCACAGTGAATCAAATTTAGTCCGTGAAGCCCTAACAGCAAGGCCAACTGAGTTTGTTGATGATAAAACAATGCTAGACAAGTTAGTAAGGATGCAACACTACGGACTACCAACTCGTTTGTTGGATATAACATCAAATCCACTAATCGCTCTGTATTTCGCTTGTTGCGACATTAGTAATAATGAAAATACAAATGAGGTTGATGGACATGTTATTATTTTCAAAACAAAAAGGGATCGTATAAAATTCTTTGACTCTGATACAGTAAGTTGCATATCAAATATATCAATGCTAAGTCAAACACTGAAAGATCAGCTGGATTGTAAAATGGACAAGGAGGCTTTCAATAAAACTGAAGCTTGTCAAAAACTTATACATTACATTAAAGATGAAAAACCTTATTTTAAAGATGTAATTATACCATCAGATTTGGAAAGGTTAATTTTCGTTAAAGGAAGAAATAATAATGAAAGGATGTCATCACAGTCAGGTGCATTCTTATTATTTGGGAATAATGCTGTTTATCCCGATTTAGTTTCAAACCCTGATGATGCTATGCAAGAGTTTAAAGTAGAAAAAATAGTGATCAGAAACAAAGCTAGAATACTTAAGGAACTCGCAAGGTTAAACATTACAGATGCGACAGTTTATCAAGGCATGGAAAGGACAATGAAACTAATTGCGGCCAAATTTTCCGCAGGAGATTGATCTTCATGTGGTTTTTTGACACACTAGCCTGTCGCTACTGGCATTGGTCCCTTGTATGCTAAGCATATGAACTCTGGTGTGTGTTGGACAGGAGCAATTAACCAGTCGTATAGTAAAATTTGAATGTAAAAATATAAAACAAGGAGTTGAGAATGAACCCCATTACTTTGAGTGAAATGAGTGATGAAGATGAAGAGGTAAAAATCATTTCTTCATATGAACCTCAAGATGATGAGATTGCGATCGTTTTTGATAGTTCAAAAATTACTGGAGGTAATGCACTGGATTTTTTCCAGTTCACCAAGCAATCACATTCTAATGTTAAAGTGTACGGAGATTCTAATGGTGTTTCGTACCTGCAATTAAACAGTATAACGTTAGCGTTAGGCACTTTCTTTGCCACATCAGTAATGATACCTTTTTTAGTAAATCTTGTTTCAAATTATATTCAGAAAAAAATTGATAACTTTGGAACTAGAGATATAGACGTTAAAGTCTCTATAATTAAAAAAAATAAATCAGGAAAACATGTGAAATACACTGTTTCTGGAAAAGTAGACGATGTTTTAAAAGTAATTAACAAAATCAAATAAAAATCTATATAGATATTATGAATATTCACGAAAAGTTAAAGCGTTGGATGTGTATTACTCAAGAAGATAGTGCTATTCTTGATTATCTTAATGCTGAGTTAAAAAAAGCTCAATCCTTGAGCTTGAATAATGAATCAAACAGATTGTTTTTATACAAAACAATTTTACTAGCCCATTTAAAATATATTCAAGTCATTAATTTACTTACAAGAGGTGATTTTTATGAAGCATGGGTAGAACTTGAAAGGATAGAAATAGATTTAATACATATTAAAGAAAATAATGAGTTTCTGCCTGAGGTTAATTTCTATGGTGTTAACTTCTTAGCGAGAATGGTATGTAATTGGCAGGCGTTATTCCCATATAAAATCTTCGGTAGTTCTCGTGAAATAATAAAAGAAGTGAAATGTTCAGTATGTAATACAACCCGTAGTTTTATTAATGATTGTGGTCATGTTAAAAATAAACTTTATGATGGAGTTCTTTGCTTTGATGAAGTGATCGATTTTGAATTAATTACTTATGACATAGTTAGTAATCCCGTTAACAAATGTAGTGTTTTTTTCTCCAATGATGGTGATCATTATAACTATTCAACTTTAATTAGTGTTGTCAAATACATACAATCCCCACATCAAATTTTCAATATTACGACCTGGAGATTTAAGGCGAAAGAACATGATGGAGTATTATCGCCAGAAAATATTTGTCCATGTGGAGATTCTTTAAAAAAATATGCAGATTGTTGTTTGCCACGTAATGGTATTTATAAAAAACATATAGATATTTGGTTTCCCTTCCCGTTGAATGTAGAACCTATTTAGAACCAGATATTCAATAACTAAAGATCCCGTTGACACAGATATTTCCATATTAAGATGTTTTCGTTATATTTTTATTCCAGTCTTTCATATTTAACTTTTGCTTTATTAATTGGTTGAGTGGGATAACACAGCAGTCACATTAATATGATTACATAGGCTGAAAGTGCCCTTTCTATCTTGCACAAAGAGGTGACATTTTAAACTTGCTTTGACATAGATTGTAATGGCTCAATAGTAATGTCCGCCTGTGGCTCAATTCAGATGTCCGCGCTATGGTAAGCTTCACTGGTCCGTTTAAACTACCGGGAGGCATATCATGAGCGCAGAAAGCTCAGGAGTGTTTACTTTGAAAGAGATCAACCGGATCAAGATTATACAGGACGTCATTGAACGTCGCATCACAACGCGCCGTGCGGCCGAGCACCTCGGTATCAGCGACAGGCAATGCCGCAGACTTCTTGCCCGTTACCGTGAAGGCGGACCGCTTGGTATGGCCAGCAGACGATGTGGCATGCGTGGTAACCGCCAGTTGCCACCCGGGCTCGCAGATCAGGCTCTGGAACTGATCAAGACGCGTTATGCTGATTTCGGTCCGACTCTGGCGCGTGAAAAGCTCGAAGAACTCCACGGACTGTTTCTTGGCAAAGAAACTGTCCGGCGCATCATGGTGCGGGCTGGCTTATGGGTTCCCCGTAAACAACGTGCCGCAAGGATCCCTCAACCACGGTACCGGCGTCCGTGTACTGGTGAGCTGATACAAATAGATGGCTGTGATCACGACTGGTTTGAAGGCCGTGGCCCGGCCTGCACCGCGCTGGTCTATGTTGATGATGCAACCAGCAAACTGATGGAACTGTTGTTTGTTAAATCGGAGTCCACGTTTTCTTACTTCGAAGCCACGCGGCGCTATATCGATAAGCATGGTAAACCGCTGGCACTGTACAGCGATAAAGCCGGTGTTTTTCGTGTTAACAATAAACACGCCACAGGCGGAGACGGGCATACTCAGTTTGGGCGAGCCATGCATGAACTGAACATCCAGACTATCTGTGCAGAAACCAGTCCCGCCAAAGGGCGTGTAGAACGAGCTCACCTCACTTTACAGGATCGTCTGGTCAAAGAGCTGCGGTTACAGGGCATTTGTTCAATGGAGGCTGCAAATGACTTCGCTGAGGCCTATATGGCTGACTATAACCGCCGTTTTGGCAAAGTACCGCGACATGATTTTGACGTACACCGTGCTGTAGAACATGATGAGGACCTGGGGCTTATTTTCACTGTTCGTGAAAAACGTAAAGTCTCAAAATCGTTGACGATACAATATGATAAAATGTTGTACCTGATTGAAGACAGCGAACTGAGTCGCCGTGCAATAGGTAAATATATCGATGTGTATCACTATCCTGATGGCAGAAAAGAGCTGCGCCTGAACGGTACGCTACTTCCCTACTCTACCTACGACCGACTGTCAGAAATCGACCAGGGCGCGATTGTCGATAACAAGCGTCTTGGCCGAACCCTGGAGTTTATCAGTCTGGTGCAGAGCAAGCGGGATAACACGCGCTCTCAGTCAATTCCCGCTGGAGATGGCCCTTCCCGACGACGGCCAAAGCAGGAAGGGAAGAAATCCCAGCGCTCACTGGATAATGATGACATGCTCGAAGCACTCAAACAGCTTCAGTCACGTTCAGAGGACATTTTTGGTAAAAGAGCCCGCTGATGGTACTCACTGGCCGGACAGTGGTTGCTCACCAGTTGATATTGTCCGGCCAGACCCATGATGTATTATTCATTTCGTTCAGCATCTTTATGTCCTGCTTTTCACGGGCATACTTACCCCATAATGAATGAAAAGAACGAACAATACTGATTAACTGCTTTTTTCTTTGCTCCGGAGATAGGCTGATAAAATAGCAGCACCTGCTGTCAATATTATCCTCAATGAAATTAAAATCAGAGTCTGATGCATATTTTACTGTTAGCATAATATCATTCGACGTTGTTCTCTCAGACTCTGTTAATGCTGATTCTATCAGGTATTCAAAGGCATACATGACAGACAGCTGGTTTTTGTCTGTCTGAATATAACCCATTGAGTTTCTGAGTATTGAGGACTGTACCAGGACCAGAGGCCATAAAAGCTCAACACCATAAAGCTTATATGTATCATGTTGATCATACTGATGTTGCTCAACACGACGATTACCTTCCCGTGCTTTACGAATATCATAGGCAAGGGATAACATAAATCCGTCTTTAACTTTAATCAGTGGGCTTTCATCCACGATGTAATGAATGAGTTCATGTAATTCATTCAGGGCTTCTGAATCTCCCCACAGTATAAAACCTGCATTGTTCGGCGTTAACTCGTATCGAAGCATGGGCTCAATCATCCTGTTGTTTCAGTCGGAGGAAAGTCTATCAGTAAAGAGAATGAGAGATCAAAGTGGTCATTTTAATTGAGCTGGATAACGGACATTTCAATTGAGCCTTGACATAGATTGTTAGAACCATTTAGTAATGTCACTTTTTATCCAGATAGAAACGTCACCTTAGAGTAAGCTAAACTGAATGCAATTCTAAGGGGCTCAACGCATGTTGGTGACCATGTCAGATAAAGAGATCCACCGCCTACCGGTGATACAGGCAGTTTGTGAAAAGCGTCTACGCCGTCGTGATGCAGCATCACAGCTTGGCATTTCAGAACGTCAGGCGCAACGACTTATCAATCGTTACCGAGTTTCTGGTGCTGAAGGACTTGTCAGCCGCAAACGCGGCCAGCCCAGCAACCGCCGGTTGACCGAATCTCTCAAACTACGAGTACTCACGCTGATACGTGAAAACTACAGTGACTTTGGGCCCACACTGGCCGCAGAAAAACTCAGAGAGCGCCATAATATCCGGCTTTCAATCGAGACCGTCCGCAACTGGATGACGTCTGACGGACTCTGGGTCCCGCATGCTCGCCGTAAGTCACGGGTTTATCAACCCCGACATCGGCGTGATTGTCTGGGTGAACTTATCCAGATCGACGGCTCCCACCATGACTGGTTTGAAGGCCGTGCGCCAAAATGCTGCCTGCTGGTCTTTATCGATGATGCCACCGGGCGTCTGATGCATTTGCGGTTCAGCGAGTCAGAAACAGCCTTTGACTACATGCTGGCAACCCGGGAATACATCGAGCAGCATGGGAAGCCGGTATCGCTGTACAGTGACAAACACGCAATATTTCGCGTCAGTGGTCCGGAGAAACGCAATACCACCGTTACCCAGTTCGGACGTGTGCTTTATGACCTGGCAATCGAGCTTATTTGTGCCAACAGCTCTGAAGCTAAAGGCCGCGTGGAACGTGCGAATCAGACACTTCAGGATCGGCTGATCAAAGAAATGCGTCTGGAAGGTATAACCGGCATTGAGGCCGCAAATGCCTGGCTTGCCACTTTCATCGCTGACTTTAACAGCCGGTTTTCACGACCGGCTAAGTTCCCCAAAGATTTGCATCGTCCGGTGCAGGAAAGCCCCGATGAATTAAGAGACATCTTTGCCTGGCATGATGTTCGTACCGTGTCGAAATCACTGACCTTCCAGTACGATAAGATCCTTTATCTCATGGACACCACAGAAGAAAATAGCCGTCTTGCCGGTGAAAAAATTAAAGTACTGGATTATCCCGATGGCACCCTCGCCTTCCTCTATGGGCACCGGAGCCTTAAGTGCCAGGCATTTGATAAGCTGGCCTGTGTCGACCAGGGGCAGATTGTTGATAACAAACGTCTCGGGACTGTACTCCGACTGGCTCAGGTAAAACAGGATGAGCGGGAAAGCGAAGGCAAACGGGAACGAAGCAAAAAATCGCCCAGCCGTAAGGCTCAGGTGCGCATCCAGGAACAGCTCCGGGCTATCAATCCCGTTCTGGCAGACCCGAGCTTGTTTGTGGCAAGTTCAAAGCGATAGAATCGACCATCAGTGCTGCAAAGTACCGGAACAGTGAGTCCCCAAAAGGATACTTGAGATGATTAAATTCCCGACTACAAAGCGCGTTGATTTGTATAAAACTGCTGTCAGCTCTGAGCAATTACATCTAGATCTGGTTGCGGCTCAGGAGTTCATGTTCGATGCCTGGGAAAATGATGACCTGGAAGTTGTGCTGAAACTCATCAGAAAAGCTATCAAGAAATCCCCGCTCTGTGCTGACGCATACTCATTCTACTGCGAGATATCTCAAGAACCTCCTGAGTCAAAAATCGGGAAGCTGGAGACTGCTTTGTACGCAGCCAGCATTGCACTTGGCGAGGATTTTCAGGAGTTCGCAGGACGTTTCTGGGGATTTGTCGAAACACGTCCATATATGAGAGCAAAAGCAGCTTTGGCTGAGGCCTTATGGGAGTCTGGTAATTTTTATCCGGCTATGGCTCATAGCCGCGAAATGCTGAAGCTCAACCCGAACGATAACCAGGGGATTCGTCATTTATTAGCGAACTATTACCTTGAGCTTGAAATGGTGGATGATCTGGCCTTGCTACTGGACGATTATCCTGGGGATATGCGTTCGTTTTTTCAGTATACACGCGCCCTACTCGCCTACCGACAGTCATCCCCGGATGCCGATGATATCGCTAAAGCTGCGATTGATTCTAATAGACACATCCCCGGCTTGTTATCGAAGTGCAGATTACAGATCAAGTCTAACAGTGGATATATCACGTTAGGTGGAATGGATGAAGCCATTTATTATGTGAATCATAATATAAAGCCTTGGATTCGCACCTCTGGCGCAATTGATTGGATTGTAAATAATTCATTAAGTAAAATATAAGGATTTAGTTTTAATGTTTAATCTAATTATGGGCGGAGAACCTGACTATTTTGAACATTGGCCCATGTATGAACGGGTTAGTGGGAGTTGTGATTTTCCTATATCACGTATGTTAGAAGGCACCTCTGATGACATCCGGTTGAAGTTAACGCCTTTGAATGATAAAGCATTATCTTATATTGAGAAATTACCTACGCTTTTTATGTCAGAACTTTATTCCCGAGACAATGTTGAATACATTACTTTGCGACTTGGTGTAATTTCAAATCTACGAACAGTTAACAAAAATGTTGAGTTTGATTTCAGAATCACTCACTCACAAGATGATGTCGTAGTGATAAACAAAGAGTTATATCAAACAGCTTTAGAATTAGGTGCATATGGGCTGAAACGGACTCACTGGGGAATAAAAGCACGTGATTTAAATCAAACATTAGCACTTCTAAATATAACGACAAGAAGTACACCACTTCCTCCTACTGAAGCACTTCCTGATGAAGTTGATAACTACCCAATAATAGATAATGTTCAAAGTTTCATGGCGCGTGTTTTAGAACAAGATCATGAAGAAGATGCAGAAATATTTTATCGTGGACATTCTGATGTATCTTACGAGTTGGCTCCATCAGTTTTCAGGAAAAACAAAAAAGGTAACTTCAAGCATTTGCACAGTGAATCAAATTTAGTCCGTGAAGCCCTAACAGCAAGGCCAACTGAGTTTGTTGATGATAAAACAATGCTAGACAAGTTAGTAAGGATGCAACACTACGGACTACCAACTCGTTTGTTGGATATAACATCAAATCCACTAATCGCTCTGTATTTCGCTTGTTGCGACATTAGTAATAATGAAAATACAAATGAGGTTGATGGACATGTTATTATTTTCAAAACAAAAAGGGATCGTATAAAATTCTTTGACTCTGATACAGTAAGTTGCATATCAAATATATCAATGCTAAGTCAAACACTGAAAGATCAGCTGGATTGTAAAATGGACAAGGAGGCTTTCAATAAAACTGAAGCTTGTCAAAAACTTATACATTACATTAAAGATGAAAAACCTTATTTTAAAGATGTAATTATACCATCAGATTTGGAAAGGTTAATTTTCGTTAAAGGAAGAAATAATAATGAAAGGATGTCATCACAGTCAGGTGCATTCTTATTATTTGGGAATAATGCTGTTTATCCCGATTTAGTTTCAAACCCTGATGATGCTATGCAAGAGTTTAAAGTAGAAAAAATAGTGATCAGAAACAAAGCTAGAATACTTAAGGAACTCGCAAGGTTAAACATTACAGATGCGACAGTTTATCAAGGCATGGAAAGGACAATGAAACTAATTGCGGCCAAATTTTCCGCAGGAGATTGATCTTCATGTGGTTTTTTGACACACTAGCCTGTCGCTACTGGCATTGGTCCCTTGTATGCTAAGCATATGAACTCTGGTGTGTGTTGGACAGGAGCAATTAACCAGTCGTATAGTAAAATTTGAATGTAAAAATATAAAACAAGGAGTTGAGAATGAACCCCATTACTTTGAGTGAAATGAGTGATGAAGATGAAGAGGTAAAAATCATTTCTTCATATGAACCTCAAGATGATGAGATTGCGATCGTTTTTGATAGTTCAAAAATTACTGGAGGTAATGCACTGGATTTTTTCCAGTTCACCAAGCAATCACATTCTAATGTTAAAGTGTACGGAGATTCTAATGGTGTTTCGTACCTGCAATTAAACAGTATAACGTTAGCGTTAGGCACTTTCTTTGCCACATCAGTAATGATACCTTTTTTAGTAAATCTTGTTTCAAATTATATTCAGAAAAAAATTGATAACTTTGGAACTAGAGATATAGACGTTAAAGTCTCTATAATTAAAAAAAATAAATCAGGAAAACATGTGAAATACACTGTTTCTGGAAAAGTAGACGATGTTTTAAAAGTAATTAACAAAATCAAATAAAAATCTATATAGATATTATGAATATTCACGAAAAGTTAAAGCGTTGGATGTGTATTACTCAAGAAGATAGTGCTATTCTTGATTATCTTAATGCTGAGTTAAAAAAAGCTCAATCCTTGAGCTTGAATAATGAATCAAACAGATTGTTTTTATACAAAACAATTTTACTAGCCCATTTAAAATATATTCAAGTCATTAATTTACTTACAAGAGGTGATTTTTATGAAGCATGGGTAGAACTTGAAAGGATAGAAATAGATTTAATACATATTAAAGAAAATAATGAGTTTCTGCCTGAGGTTAATTTCTATGGTGTTAACTTCTTAGCGAGAATGGTATGTAATTGGCAGGCGTTATTCCCATATAAAATCTTCGGTAGTTCTCGTGAAATAATAAAAGAAGTGAAATGTTCAGTATGTAATACAACCCGTAGTTTTATTAATGATTGTGGTCATGTTAAAAATAAACTTTATGATGGAGTTCTTTGCTTTGATGAAGTGATCGATTTTGAATTAATTACTTATGACATAGTTAGTAATCCCGTTAACAAATGTAGTGTTTTTTTCTCCAATGATGGTGATCATTATAACTATTCAACTTTAATTAGTGTTGTCAAATACATACAATCCCCACATCAAATTTTCAATATTACGACCTGGAGATTTAAGGCGAAAGAACATGATGGAGTATTATCGCCAGAAAATATTTGTCCATGTGGAGATTCTTTAAAAAAATATGCAGATTGTTGTTTGCCACGTAATGGTATTTATAAAAAACATATAGATATTTGGTTTCCCTTCCCGTTGAATGTAGAACCTATTTAGAACCAGATATTCAATAACTAAAGATCCCGTTGACACAGATATTTCCATATTAAGATGTTTTCGTTATATTTTTATTCCAGTCTTTCATATTTAACTTTTGCTTTATTAATTGGTTGAGTGGGATAACGCAGCAGTCACATTAATATGATTACATAGGCTGAAAGTGCCCTTTCTATCTTGCACAAAGAGGTGACATTTTAAACTTGCTTTGACAAACGTAGATAAAGGCTGAATCTGATGTTTTATGGTCATCCTTGTGCTGGCTGTGTTGCCCGTACTCTCTGTTGCGCATAACGATTGAAATGTCTTGCGGCCTTCACTGAGATTACCGGGCGTCCTGATAATTTTCTTAGGACCTGATTCGAATGAAACGATTGATACCAATCCTTACCTTTGCCGCCAGTATGACCATTCCGGTTACTGCAATGGCAGACAATATTGTTTGTCATGATGGCTGGAGCATTGAGCGACACGTTACCGGTAGTGCCAGTAGTGGATTCATGAGCTACATGAAAGACGCTGGCGTCATAAAGTTACTGCATCACGGCAAGCTCATCTCACAAAAACGTATTCAGGATATTCAGCAATCGGTGTATCAGACCAGTGGCGCTCCACTTGTTAACTACGAGTTTGATGTTGATGAAAACAGTTTCTATATCCTTGCTCTGGATATGAGCACTCAGGGTGCATCAGGTGGTGAACCGGATATCAAGCTTTGGGGTACTGATGCAATGGGAATTGATTGTATTTTACAGGGAGGTGCTGAATGAAAAATTCAACCACCCTTCCCTTATTGATATCAATCGCCGGTTTGTTATTTGCAAATCAGTCACTGGCGATTACGCAATCACAGATGCAGATGAGAGTGACTGCTACATGTGATTCTTACGCAAATTTTTCCAGAATTGCCAACCCGGATGTTATTTATGGCGCATGTATAACCGGAGCCAGGGACGCAATACAGCATCGCAATTCCGTCTGTGAGAAGAAAATAAAGAAATTTAATAAACAGACGGAAAACTTACGAGGAATGGAACGAGCCGAGCATATTGAAGTTACTCAGGCATATCGCGCCGGATGCAACACTGGAAAACAAAACTAAAAAGGAATACAAAAAAATGAACAGTTCATTTTTGACAAAACATCTTTCAAAATTAACGCTCGCTATCAATCTTACAATAACCATACTGATTTGGCTCTATTTTATTGGAACTGACAACCCGTCATGGTATTCGATACTTCAGGGGTATGCTTTCATCAGCTTTGATACGGCAAAAATCATTATCACCGTTGTCTGTGCTGCATGGATAATCAAAAGCATTACATCCTATGAGCTAAAAACAGTTCTGTTTACTCAGGCGGACATTCAGAAGGAAATACTCAAAGAGCTTCAGTTATTAAGAAATGGAAAGCAAATGAATAATGCCGATGCCATGAAAGATGATTTCAGGATAGACTTTGATAAAGTAGATTGCTGATATTTCTCTGATGCTGACATGTAAGGGTCTTCATTTTGGTGGAGATTCTTATTTTTTTATTCTGATTCTTTGTTAACTCAAGCCGTATGGCTCTCCTGCGGAGGGCTTAATATTGGGATAATATTGAGAGGTTCAGAGTAAGTACAGAAAACCGATTAAGAATAAATATATCATAATAAGGGTTTAACCCCGGTTGGCGATTTGGCGATGGTAGCATGGATATTTGAATCTGTAAATTGATTATATTTATTTTTATTTTACCACCCTATCGGGTGATTCCGGCACAGCACATCAGCATAACCAGAAGCATATAACGCGCTACAGGCCATCAGGGGAATGCAGTCGGTGCAAAGCCATACTTCAGCCCTGAAACAGCCCACAATCACGCCAGTGCAACCTCCGGTCACAATCTGCACTAATTTCATTTAACTGTATAAATGAACAGTGGTGCATATGCCGGAATCCTGCCATCAGACAGACTCTGCACACCCTGCCCTGACCCGTATTTACAGTGCCTGTAGCGCATTCTGAGCGCACCAGTGCATGATAAGGCAGGGTGCTGAGCCTGCTTTGTGACAACCTCAGATTACTGCTGACAGAACGACACGATACCTGTCACATTGCATTGTCTGTATTATTTTAAATTTTATTTTTTTGAATGGATTCTTAAATTTAATTCCTGACCTCCACCCGGAGTGCTGGCCTGACAGAAGTTAAAGGGGAAAAACAGGACCCGACCCGATTCTTTTTCTCCCTCCAATTCTTTACTCAGGAAATATTAAATGACGCTTTTTCGAAACAAGAGATACCACCAGAACTACAACCATAACACGTTATTTCCCGGTGCTGTATTTACCACGAAGCATAATGGTGAATGCTCTGTTCTTGGTCGCTCCGAAGATAAATCAAGACGCGGATATTATGTTGTGCAATTTAAAGACAGCGGCATAATCAAAGAGGCCTACGGTACGCATATTAAATCAGGTGCAGTCTCAGGTGACGCGTTCCCGTCCTCAGAAGATGAACGAATAACACTGTTGATGAAGCCCCGTTATTATGATGTGGGATATATTGGAAATGGAAAGCATTCCACAATTGAAAACACCCGAAGCCATCAGAGAACAAGAGCGTTCATTCTCTGGCATAATATGTTGGCAAGGTGCTACATGACAGTTAAAGGGAAACAATATTTTAAAGGATATAAGGGAGTGACGGTTTGCGAAAGATGGCATAACTTCCAGCATTTCTGCGATGACCTTCCAAAACTTAATGGCTATGCCCGCTGGAAAAATAACCCCGGAGAATATGAGTTGGATAAAGATTTTTCACATCGTCGTTTCTATTCCCCGGACACAGTTTCTTTCATCAGTACAATGGAGAATGCAAAGGAAGCAGCATTACGACGCTCAGCAATGAAGATACTGAGCCAGCATTATCACGAAGTGAATAAAATACGAAATGAAATAGTTATGGATACGGAGGATGAACTTAAGAAAAACAATATTGTTTATGAAATTGCATATAACGGGAATACTAAAATCATTATCTCAGAAACACCCTATGGTACGGTGGCATTCTATCCCCTGACCAGAAAGATTCAGCGAAACAGTTACATGACGGAGGGTGATACACAGATTTATGTATCCTACCTGAACTGGCTCAGGCTTCAGTGGGAAATCAGGAATCCCTTCATTAACTGCATTGCTGTAAAATGATGATAATGCTATAAATAGCTGCACTATATACTTAACAAATAAACATCAGGGCAATCTGTAAAATCTGAGTTTCAGTGATGTTGCTGCATCAGAGACGATATTAACTGTCTGAAAGTTCATCGCTGAAGGCTAAATGTCTGCACTTCATGCAGCCATTTAACATGTTCAATACATTAAGCGCACCAAGGTAAGGTGTTGATTGTTAAGGGTTTATCAGGGGGTTCTCTTGACTTGTTGGTATCCTCGGACTCAGGCTGTTACGTATCCTGTGACTAACTGAGCCCCGTCCGTGGTGACCAGTTAACAGATTCTCCAAGGAACCTTGTTAACGCTGCTTTAGCATACTGAGGCTTTGAGTAGTATCTGGGAAACCAGCCATCATAAGTTTGTGTGCCATTGCGCCGGTATTCTGGCCTGACTGACAGCTTACATCCATTACCATCAGTAGAAATACAAAAAGTGTACCCATCAACAGAATCAGAAGTAAGCAGAATGGATGTCATTGGGGATACCTCATTATTGAACTAACCAGAAACTACAATGGTGATCCGACATGGTTTCCTCGATTTTACCGACTGAGCTGTCATATAGCGATACCTTTTATTCTTAGGTTCTCTTGCAGTATTGGCTATCGATTGTCACAATTTAGTCTGGTGGCACTGGTTCATTTTTCGGGTGGTTTGTTACTTTTTCCGTTGGTGTTCCAGGGCTACCGACCTCTGCATGTACGTATACATCCCTCTTTCTCGTTTACCCCGCCAGATTTCAATCCGATAGAATCGTTCCTGTTTTACTCACTCGTAATTCACTTTTCATAGTCATTTTGTGGACATTAAACGTGCGCTACAGGTGCGCATTCCTTGCTTCAGGATGGCTTACTATCTAAAATGGCAGAGATTTTTGATACTTTTGAACATTTTAATGAGGTATATACCATGATGAACATCGCTTGTGATGACGGCTCAACGAACGTAAAACTTGCCTGGATTGAGAATGGTGAAATCAAAACTCATGTTTCGCAGAACGCCTTCCGCGAAGGCTGGGCTACTCCACTCGCATTTGGTGGTAAAACTATCTACAACTATCTCATTGATGGGCGGAAATTTACTCACGACATTGGTTCAACATCTGCAATTACAACAACGCATACCTCTTTCCAGTTCGACGCTGTAAGTCGCGTAGCAATTCATCATGCCCTTTTGACTTCCGGTCTTGAGCCACAGGATGTTGAACTTACAGTGACACTGCCGGTGGCCATGTTCTTCACGAGCGATGCGCAGTTGAACGAAGCTAATATTGAAAAGAAAAAGGCCAACGTTATGGGCCCAATAACCCTGAATAATGGCGAAACTTTTCATGTTGTAAAAGTTAACGTAATGCCTGAATCAGTACCTGCGGCTGAATATCTGATTGATCCTAAAACAACCACGCAGCTTACACGAACCCTGGTTGTCGATCTGGGGGGAACAACCCTAGACCTGGCCATCATTCAGGGGGCAATGGAGGGCATATCTGATATCTTTGGCAACAGCGATGTTGGCGTTTCACGAGTGACAAAAGCTGTTATGGCTGCGCTCCAGGATGCCCAGTCTCCAAGTAGTTATGCCATTGCGGATATCATCATTAAAAACCGTCATGATAGAGCGTTGATTGCTTCTGCGGTCAATGATCACTCTAAAATTGATGCCATCATTGACGTTATCGATTCTGAGTCGAAAAATCTGGCCGAAGCTGTTGCAGCTGATATACGTCGTCAGAACAGCGTCCACAAAATCATACTGGCCGGGGGCGGTGCTGAGCTCATCCATTCTCATATTGTCGAACTATTCCCTAAGCTGGATGTCATCAAAGCGCCTGACGCGCAGCTCGCGCTCGTCAAAGCAATGGCAAGCGTCTAAACGAGGTTATGTGATGGAAGAAGATAAACGTTTACTCGTCTGGCTCCGCCCCGGCAATAATCCAGAAGACGGTAAAGCTCTTGATATTATGGAGCGCTTACCCCGCCGATCCCGGGGGGAATTTTACCGTAAGGCACTGGTAATTGCGTCTGCCTTGCATGAGCTCGACCCTCGGTTAATAAATTTGCTGGCCGCACAAACCACGACATCGTTTAATGCCGAAACGCTGAGCAACATTCTGTCGCAAACGCTGGGCATTGCCGTTGAACGGAATTCTTCACCAGTGGAAACCCAGGCCACAGGTATCCGAGCAACAACCATCATTGATTCGGATAAGCCTGCTGAGCAGAAAGAACCAATTCCTAAACCCTCCCTGATGATGCAAACCCTCAAACGTTGAATCCGAACCGGCTACTAGTAGCCGGTTTACTCACCTTGCTCGGTTAACAAGCTGAGATAGATCCGCAACCCCTTATCCAGTGACTCTCTAATGGCATCTGCTGCTGCCCCTGCATCCCTGTTTGAAAGAGCGAGTTCAAGCGACGAGAAAAATATTGGCCATTTATCCTCCGAGTCAGATTCGAACGTGTAACTCAGAGTTGGCCACAGGTTAATCCACAGTTGGGTTACAATTTTGAAAAACTCAGGCAGACCGGCGTATATGTAAAGCTTCAGCCGCAGAGTGAGGTTTAGCTGGTGCGCCAGATAAACATCCCTACGTTCATATGCGGAACGCAGCTTTTGGCACAAAGACAGGCATTCTTCAAAGCCATTGGCATCCATTTTCAGTACGGCCTTTTCTGCCAGTTCTGGCTCAATCAATCGCCTCATTCTCATGTACTCGTTGAACTGCTCACTGGTGATGATGGGAACAAAAAAGGCATGTGATGGAGTCAAAGCAAGAGCACTACTGGCAGACAGACGTATCAGGCTTTCACGGACGGGCGTGACGCTCATTTTCATAGCATCGGCGATGTTTTTTGTTACCAACTTATCACCGGGCTTGAGGTAGCCGAGGATAAGGGCGCATTTAAGGCGATCTTCAACTCGTCTCGTTAAGCTAGGTCTGCCTGACGGAGAGTAACTAATTAGTTCCGGTAAATTCCCGGGGTTTTTGAGGAAGCTTTTGTAATCATCAATCATATATCACTCATACTGAACTTTTTGACCACATAGAAAACAGAATATTTTTAATCACACTACATAGTAAGTAGATCCCTCTACCTACATATTTCAAATAGTTCCAGTATGCACATCCATAAACTGGCATCCGCCAGAACAGAGAAGGTAAACGGTTATCATTCGTTTTACTCTACCAGCATGTCTTACATTTTCAATAACGGATCTATTACTACCCATATTTTATGCTTAACAGAATCCATTATAGATGCATGGTTAATTCTTTCTAATGTGTTTGTTTGCTATTTGTGCAAGGTCGAAATATATTCAGCTTGTGCGTCAATGACATTAATCTTTGTGGATGTATAGGTCAGGTTGTCCGGTGTGTGTATACGAAATGTCTGAAATCAACCTTCCCTCAAAATCGTGCCAATCCCATTCCTTTTGAATTTTTTCTCCCATTAAAACACGATCCATCCTTTGAAGTTGCCAATCCATATAAATCAGTAAAAGAGCCATTTCTTCTTTTTCATTATTAGTCATGCCCTGCCCTAATTTATAAGCTTCTTTTGTGAGCTGATAGATCTGAACAGAGTTTTCAACAATGTATTTAAATATTTTTTCTACGCAGCCGGAAATGGCAATTGAATTTTGGCAATTAATGTCATTAACGAGTTCGCGTGTATCTATTTCCCAGTTCCTATATAAATCAATCTCTGCGGTATAATGTTGATTTGTGTTTAAAGGAATACCACCAAAGATTCGACAATAGAGTTCTACTGCATCGGCCTGTTCCAGGCAATTAGCCATGTAGGGAAAATCAGGCAACGTGGAATGAATCAATTGGAGATAAGCTAACCTCTGAACAACCTTTTCATATGGCTGGTTAGTTTCTACGCCATAGAACATGTCTTTATTGATGTCATAACGATGAGTGATCCTGATCTTCGCCATTGCTAGCCTCTTAATTCAGATAATTGATATCAGCATCGTCCGCACGTGCGGCATTACCAGCTACTAGCTGAGCGCATTTTGCAACGCGGACTGAGTGGTCAAGGTTGACCTTGTCGAATTCAGCCTTCAGTTGCTCATCTGGCTTAGCTTCGTTAACAGTTACCAGAATCCGACTAGCATACTCGCTACCCTTGGCTTGATTGCCTACCATCTTACCCAGTACACGGCCAGCTTTTGATTTCGCTTCAGTCAAACGTTCCTCGCCATTTTCGAGGTAGTCTTTACATGCGATAACAGCAGCAATCTCGGAAGCATGAACTTTCATCACGTCATTCAGTTCGTCACGAGATGGAGAGCTTTCCGCTGATATTGCGAAACTTGATGCATTAATTGCAAATAAACAAACAACCGCATTTAATATTATTTTTCTCATCACAGGTTTCCTTTTTATTGGTTACGAGGCAATGCTGCTTCAGACAGCTGGTAATTCAATATTGATAAGTAGGCCAGAGGTATAGTTGCTGCCGGGATTAACCATTCATACCTGAGCGAAAAGTATGACCACGAAAGTAAAACAACACCAGAGATAGCTGAAAATGCGAACAACGGCCCAATATTCATAAAAGTACTTTTACAAATGACTGGTATACTTTTCAGCAGAGAACCTTTACACCGCGTAACTGTTGGTATGAATAAAACGAGCATTGGCGTAGCGATAAATACGCTCAAAGTGGCAAGGGCGTACATATTGAAATACACTATTAGGTTGGAGTAAGCCAGACTAATGCTTGTTAATGTTGGTTGTTTATATTCAACATGGTTGGTTTCACCCGCAACCGCTGAAGCAATCATAAATTTGACCAACCACAATATTACGATCATTAGTACGGTCAGGAATAATGCATAAACTAACACAACGATAAAGTTGCGTAGTTCTTCCCAGATATTCAATCTTAGCTCTGAGCTTTGATATCGGCATAAGATAGCCGTAAGGTAGAGGGTGAGTACAACTGGCTGTAAGATAAAAAATGCAAGCCCCTCCATTGTCACATTTTTCATGATGAGTGTCAGGAGTCCACCACCAGCAATTATCGGCAAGAATATTGCCAAAATACCATGAAGAGATGCCATTGTTTTCATGGAGGACAACATTATTTGTTTGGTATCTTCGAAAGATAATTTATTGATGAGAAATGCTGACATTGTGTTTCCTCTTCATGTAGTTGGCTCAATTGTCGCATGTTGAAAAATTTGAATAGCATTTAACATCGACAAACTGACGGCTTTTTCTCTATCTCATTTTTTCTGTTCAGTTACGGGTGACGAAATTAACTCGACCAGCTCTTCCTTTCCCCACTATTCATGGGCATCAACGGAGAAAAGTTTTATGGATTCTGCGGTTCCTTCAAAGGCGTTGTCATAGCAACCCAGAATATTGATGTCGTAACCGGGCCCAGCTTCTCGGGTTAAAAGATGCTCCTTTGCGCTCCCTGGCAGTATTGCTATCAAGCGTCCTCCCGGTTTCAGGAATCTCATCGCATGTTGAAAATGTGCAATCCAGCGTGAGTCACTAAATGGAGGATTCATCAGAATTCTTTCAAACAAGCCGGTATTTTCAGGCTTGACCAATAGAAAATCATTAAGGGTGACGTTCCAGCGCAGGCCAGTAATTGCAACAGCTGCGGGGTGTATATCAAAACCAGTAACATCCACCCCCTCTGGTAACCCTTTCAGTAGCGCACCAAGACCGATATTCGGTTCCAGCAAACGCATACCTGAAGCCACCATACATTCATCAATTGCTCGTTTCTGGAGTTCTCCGACCGTTGCATAGAACTGGTGCGTATAGCGGTCAGGTATAGAACCATGTAATGCCAGAAGTTTGAATGCTTCAACGGGGCTAAAGTCAAAGTCATATACTTCTCTATATCTTCTGACAGCACCCAATGACTCCCATATGTTCACCAGTTCTTTTTTCTCACTAACAGACTGGTTGTCCCGCAGGATAAAAGTGTGCGGCCCCGGTGACAGGTGTTTGCCCGCGTTCAAATGGTCAGTGGCATATGATATTAAGGAGTTAACAGCAGAGAATGATATCAACTGCGACCGATATTCATTGGTTTTTACAGTTCTTGCGGAGTTATGGCCGGTGGTGTATCGGCGATCGAGAGGAATGCAGCCTGGCATTAAATGGGATAGTACCAGATTGAGATTGTCACAAGTTTCCTCCTCAATCAGGATATGCACATTGCCGTTAATAAACCCCTTCACTTTAAGACTATCGTTATCAATACTTACCCATTCGCCAGGGTTACTCATCATGTACTCTTTGACCGCAGCCGAATTCACATCCTCAGCACCGCTTCGTCCATACATCAGTCCAATAACCTTACGAAGGTCATTAAAATAGTTGAGATAGTCATAGGATCTGCGGTTATCTCTACTTGGTAAGCAGCTGGCTATGATGAGTTTGTTGCTGAAGCCCTGGGCACGGTTAGTCTTATGCAGAGCGGAGAGCTTTTCAAACACACCATGAACCATCTGGGCGAAGTAGTCTTTTTTCTCTTCATTCAATGCGAATGCGGTAGAAAAGATACTTTCTTCGTTGAAGGGTACAGGCTTAAGCTTCTCAAAATTTGATTCTGATGATTTTCGCCATGCCCTTAATCCTTCGTTCCAGTCATCGTATCTTTCGGTGGGCATAAATGGTTTTACGCCGGTCAGATCGAGCAGCTTTTGCCAGTACTTTTCATCGAGAGCACAGCGGGCCCGTTCTATACAGAACAAATTTTCTACAGCCAGCGTATATTTGATGGAATTGTCACAAGAATCACAGAACATGCGCCATGCTTCATCATGCCGGTTCCGCATCACTGCATCATACATGGCCTGCATGTGCTTCAGTGTTGTGTTGTATTCCACCAGCAGATCGCGCATGGCATTTAGTTTTTGAAAGCCGTCATGTTCAATGAGGCCACTTTGACTGTCTACGGGATTAGCATAAAGGCTGAGGACGTCTGATTCATTTTCATCGTTATTCGCTAATACAGCTGTCGGTAGGTTCATCAGATTTCTCCAAATAGAGAAATTATGAGACAGGTATGGCAGGTGACGAAGCAAATCGACGAACTACATAAGCCGGGATATTTGGGGATACCGTGAAGTACATAGCACGGCGGAAGTCCAAAAAAAGAGACCCCAGTAAGGGGTCTTAAATGAGGTATATATAACTATCAGATCACAGAGCCCGAAGCAGACTACTCAACGTCCTGAATTTCAGGAAGCTTCAACCCTTTCGGATAGAAGATTGTATGAACAGTCAGGTCAGCCAGGAACGTAGATTTGATAATTAATTTTATTATAGGGTTAATACTATCCCAAGAATCGGGCGAATTCCAGATAGTGGCATCACAGCTTTCAGGATACTGGTTAACTCCAGGAGCATGGCCAGCCGTGCAGCGCATTGGGTCGGTTGATTCATGCTCGCATTTAGGGCAAATATAGCGCCGCAGCTGGTGTTCACCTAGGTCTTGGTCAAAATCGTGAGGAGTTTCCCAGCAATGAACATCTTCAAGCTCAGGTAGCCTGGACGGAGTGTAAAAAGCCCACGGCACTTCCGTACCTCGCAGTACCTCAAGTGCGTGTATCACCCGCTCAGGCTCGATTTTAAGCACGTCACTGTATGCTTCTATTCGATCACGTAACAGGCTGGCCATTACAGAGATTGTATGGATATCGATACCGGCTGCTTGAGCGTCCCTTTCCAGCTGCTCAATAACGACATCAATACTTGCTGGTGGTGCAGACATAAATAACTGCGTTGCGGCTTCTTGTCGTGACATATACGAAGGTTCCTTCGGTTACCGGTGACAGTAACCGATATTTTCCCCTCGCTACAGCTGGTCACGAATTTTTTCAGCTTGTACATCGGATACCAGAACACAATCACCTGTTGCAGAATTACAAACGTAATATTTTCCGTCCTGATGCTGCTGTAATTTCAGTTTTGTACCCGTAAGTGACACTGTAACGCCACTTGCTTCAAACTGCCCTTTGTTGGTGATGAAAAAGTTGTTTTTTGCGAGGGTTCCGGCTTTCAAATCAACGCCTCTGATCACTTCACCCAGGTCCCATTCGTTCATTACTGAGCGTTGTTTATGGATCAAGGAGCCAAGACAGACAAACACCACGACACTGATTGCAGCAAGACCCATAAGGTTTTTAAACGAATGGTGGGCTTTCAGGTCAAGCGTCTTCGCTTCTACCAGCTGCTCGGACGTTAACTGGACAGCTCGATTGTTACGCGAAGGACGTTTACGTTGGTTAGCAGTCATGGTTCACCTCTGTTTGAAGGAGAGATAATTTTAAACCTGCCAGTATATAAGCGATCTGAATTGGGTGAAGCGAATCATCAATGCTCATGGCCAGTCTACCCTTCTGATTGGTATCTACGGCTTTGCTGCCTCGGTACTGGTATCCATATCTCTTCCTGGCAAGTTCCAGGCCAGCCAGCATGTACTGGACTTGCTGTAACGATAATGAATCAATTTGCAGAGACTTGAGCCTGTTTTTTTGCTGGCACAGACCAAATAACTCCCTCGACTCGAAATCGTCGGGGTAAGAGTGTAGTAACCCATCAACTGAGCAGGCATTCAACTTATCGAATTCACGTTCAATACCCTCGACCGAGAAATGTCGGTCTCGAACGGACTCGACTCTACATTTGCTGAGCTGGCCATCTGGTGTGGCTACAAATATAGTTGCGCCTTCGGTCAGGTCTCCAGTCCAGTTTGTATGATTAGTCATATACGCTCCGTAATGGGCCTACTAAACAATATTATCACGGCTGAATATTTGACGAAGCAGTGCGCGATACGCGCCATGATAATGTTAAATTAGTCGTTTATTTGATAGCACCATTTTTCTCTGAATACTGTTCAAACCAGAAAACAATGGGTTTCTCTACAATGCTTATCTGGCCGAATCTTTCTGCCGTTCTGAAATTCATACTACTCTTCCGTGCCCTTTCAACCTGTAAACTTATTTGTTTGCGGAACATTTCCAGTGAATATGTTGTTTTGAGCAGATTGCAGGGCGCACAGGCTGGGAAAAGATTTTCTAAGCAGTTGGCACTTTCATTAAACACTTCACCGGTAGCCTTAAGCTTAAATTTCCCTCTGGCCGCAGCTTGCATATCCTGGACGGATTTCCTTAGCACAGGTTCTACGTGATCAGCGTGCCAACCTTTTTCTTTCAGTACCTCGCCACAATATGCACATCGACCACCAAATTTAGCCCTCAGTACTATTCTTTGTTTTTTTGACAGAGACATAATAAATTCCTTGTGGAACTAAGAGAATCGGCCATCGTCTATTGATTCAGCGATGTTGACTGCCAGGGCGTTATCGTCCAAGCCTGACAACGTTTCATAGCGAAAGACAGGAATGTGAGTTCTTTTAAAAAGGGCAATAATGAACTCTCCTTCAGGCTGAGCGCTGATAGCATCTTCATTGATCATTGCTAGCACTAGTTCCCCGGTATGCGCATCGGAGAGAACAAAATCGAACACGAATTCATCTGCGTACTGTTGCGCCTGAAGTACGTCAACCGGGGCAACCGGTTCATCTTCGAGCTCCAGCTCTACTAAGTCCCGGGCAAGCACCTGGGGTGCGATAATGTACTGACCATTGAACACCGCACTCAAGCGCACATAAAGATCCATCAGGACTTTTGGCAATATCGAATTTTTTTTGATGAAGTACTCGCTCAACCCATCAAGTGCGGCGTTCTCGTCGGCATCGGCATTAATATCTGCCTGCTGATCATGCTCGTCCAAAGGTTGCTGAGTTTGTTGTTGTTCTCGTTTTGTTCGACTCGCGTAGATAAGTATGAAAGCTGCAAAGCACACAAATGTCAGAAATATTGCGAGAGCGATTATATATTTTAGAGTCATGGGTTCATTCCTATAGTCTGGAGATACTCAGGCTCCTTGAACTTCATATTTTCGGGTATATGCCGCATCACCTTTTTGATGTATGGTTGTTCAATTCTCTTAAGCGTATCTAATTGAGATTGATAATCCTTAGTTCTCAAATCATGCTCAGCACCCAGTTGTCCTAATAACGTCTGAAGTTTCTTTAAGGCTTTGCTGCACTGCACTTCGGCATTATCCAGCTTTTCAATATTTAACCAGGAGAGAATATCGATAACAGGATTTATAGTCAGATCGACAAACAGATCAAGCGTGTCATCTGGTAAATTTGAATCAATAGGTGATTGCCGGGCAGGCATTTCATCTGCTAATCGCTTAAGCGCACCCATAGCTCTCTTTAACGAACTACTCGCAGAGGATGTGTCTATTGCTGAAAGTATGGATATTGCTTTACTGGTAGTAACCATATCCAGAAATTCAGTTGTGGAAGCACTATTACATTCATCCTTTGCTGTTTTTAATAGTTCACGGGCATTTTCTGCAAGTTTGAGTCGTCTGCCTGACTCGTTATATTTTATCTGAGCTTCTTTCCAGCAGTTGACTAGATGCTGATAAATCTCACAATCTGGTGATTTCGAAATTTCTTCCAACGAGGACATAACTACGTATTGAAGAAAGATGCTCCTGCATTTTGGCAGCAGCAGGTTAAGATGCAATTCACATTCGTTCAGCTTTTTTCGCGCCGGTGTCTCTCTGAAGAGACCAATAAATAGCGCCCACAATGAAAACTGACGATCTCTTGTCTCTTTAACCAACTCTTTAACTGCCAGGGCTCGGGCAATGTTAGCATTTTCAACCTGGCGTGATAACTCTTGGAGTTCTGTAGCTGTAATCATCTCTCAGCCCTTTAATGGAAGGTTTTTTCTGGTTGTTTGGCTTCTGCCGCGACACCTTGTTGTTCGTCTGACGGCGTTGTGATGAGTCCTGGGCTTTCACCCCCGAGGGCTTTTATCATTGTGTCCAGAACCTCCATAACAACAGAGGTAAACAAAACGAAATCGGCATCAAATCTTTGGGCGTGATCTTCTGGCGAAATGTCATCGTTCTGTTCAATAAGTTCTTCCGTAAAGGTCAGTCGTGAAAAGATGAAATTGTCATTCAGGATGAAAAACATCTGGTTCATCCAGCCCAGTGCAACCTTTGTCACAAGCTTTCCGGCCTCGATGTGATGAGCGATCTCATCACATATCAAATCCTGGCGTTTTGTTGTAACGACCCCCCCGTTTTCGAGCACATCTTTGAGCGTGGCTTCGTCGCATAAAGCTAGGCCAGGCGGCAGACTTCCTGTTTTGACCCACTCTGTTAACGTCAGTTCTACCGGCGTTTCCAGCGTGAATGGGATAATTGGAAGTGAGCCAATAGTTTTACGTAGCAAAGCTGTTACATCATCTGCTTTTTTATGGCTGGTGGTCTCAACAAGCAGTAGACGTGATTTAGTATCCACCCAAATGTTTGTAGTGCTGTATTTGCTGAAAGCCTTTGGTATGAGCTCAGCGAGCACGGCATCGTTGACGGCCTGGATCTCCATTTTCTTTAGCCTGCGGTTTTGCTCTTTCTCCAGTTTCTGAACCCGGGTTCGCACAATTTCTTTGATGGTCGCGGGAGGAAGTATTTTCGATTCGTGCTTAACAGTCAGAAGAATGAGATTATTCGACTCATGCTTTAACAGCTCGACATCTTCACCCAATGGCGGGATCCATCCTGACCGTGCCATATCATTAGGCCCGCAGGGAGTGTATTTCAACTCACTTAACTGTTCATCCAGCTTGTCTAATTCCAGAGCTTTTTGGATGCGGTAGACTACAAGGCTTTTGGGTTTAAATTGGCTCATCGTGGCCCTCAGCTGTTGCTTGATTAATTTTAATAAGGTCAGAGACACGCTCGCGGATCACGACACACTCCCAGTAAGTTAGAGGCTTAGAGCTCAGCACTTGTTTAAACTGCGCCACGGCAATATCAGGTGCTGTCCGATATTGTTCGGCGATATCCTGACAAAATTTCTCAGTCTCTGGGTTATGCAGCTTTTCAGAACAATGGAAGCGTTTCATGCCGCAGCTCCCTTTTTCGAGTTATCCGCTAATTTGACCGCGAAGATTTCTGAAGCTTTTTTCCCATCCCCGCTGCCTTTAAATATGCTTCTCCGGGCAGTCACACCATGAATAGCGAAGGCTTGATAAAGCTCACGAATATCAGGCGCATCGTGGCATGATGCGATGACATGAACCCCGCGTTCAGGCAGCAACTGGAGCAGTTTGGTAAGCTCAATCTGCATAGCGGGTGTAAAACCGCTGGCATGGTAAGCCGTGAATCTGCCGGGATTAACATATGGTGGGTCGCAATACACCACATCACCCGGGCGGGCCATTGATAGCGTGGTCTGGAAGCTGGCGCAAAGTAAAGTTGCTGAGGACATTTTCTCAGCCATTGCGTATAACTCTGTCTCTGGGAGATAGGGGTTGGCGTAATAACCCCAGGGGACGTTAAAGATGCCTTTCCGGTTGTATCGGCATAGTCCGCGATGGCCAAACCTATTCAGATAGATAAACAGAGCAGCTTGAGTGTCACTTGCACTATCATGATTATTGAACTGGCTTCGCAGCTCATAATAGGCGTCCTCAGAACGCCCGAGACAGTAAAGGCGTTTAAGCTCAGAAAGTACCTTTTCAGGCGACTTAAAAATACTCTGGTATGTATCGATCAGGTCGCTATTAATATCGGCCAAAATGTATTCTGGGTAATTCGTATTCATCATTACAGCGCCTGAACCGCCAAAGGGCTCAATAAGCCGACCACCTTTCGGTAGTACATGCTTAAGACTTGCCATAATGTTGTGTTTGGCTCCTACCCACTTCAGAACGCTTTTCATTTCATTCTGGCTCCAGAATATTAGGACGCAGTGATCGCGACCAATGGGAGCGAGATGGCATATAGCCATCCCGTCAGGAAGCTTGTTTTAACGTTATCACGCCCATGAAATTGGCTATTTCGAAAAGGCCGACAAAACGAGAGCGTTTTGTCAGACACGGACAGGCATGATGATGTCGTAATTGTTTTTGTTTACTGAAATCAATATGCCGGTCGTTGTATCACGCAAAGCAATCTGTGCGGCTTCTCCTTCTTCCGAACACGCCCCCAGGCTTGCCAGTGATTCCAGGAGGTAATCGGCATTCATACCGATATCAACAATTGTTTCGGGCTCGCCTGCCTCTTTCGCAATGTCCATCACCTCTTTGCAACTGATTGCATTTGAGCCGGGCGACTTAAGCTGTAGGGCGTTGTCTTTGAATGACATCACACAAACACTGGTGTTGTTTGGCGAGCCCTCTTTAAGCAATGGGGTTGCGCGTTTTAGTGCGGTGGTGAGTTCAGAAGGATCAACCTTAAACAGTTCAGTATTTTTGGCTACCGTGCTGGCCACGCGCTTCCAGTCCGGGTAACGGCCATCGACAAGATTTGAAATGACTGTATGGCTTCCGAGCGTAAATGTCAGGTTACGGTTGCTGTAGTCAATTTTGAATTGACCCTGGCTACCGCTCAGGATTTTATGGAGCACGGGGAAAACCCCGTTGGGTAAAATCACACCTGCATTCGTGTTACTGATAGAGGTAGGAGCTGTCGGAGATTGAATCTCATCGCCCACGTCATCGCTGAAGTCGATATCATGAGAACTGACGGCCATACGATGTCCATCAGTGGCTACAGCAATAAATTGGCCATTATCGATACCGAGGTAGACCCCATTCATATAAAAGCGGACATCGTTCTGAGCCGCAGCGTGGCTGACACGCTTGATAATCTGACTCAGCATCTGCGTTGGAAAGTAAACGCTGTAATTATGTTCCAGCGTCTCAGCCTGAATTTCGGGTATATGGTCTAAGCAAACCGGGATGTTATAGGAGTTTTTGTCGGTGCGAATGACAAGATGGTTTTTTGCCGCATGGAAGCGGACGTTAATTTCATCTTCGCCGCGCATGTTGCGGATTAAAGAAAAGAGTTGTGTTGCAGGTACTGATACGTCCATATCACCATTGCCCCCCGATACCGTCCCTTTACTGGTAATTTGGGCAGAGTTTAAGTCAATGCCAAGGGCAGAAAGACAATCCCCACGTAACCGCAGCGTGATCATCTCCAGTACTTTCATTGCAGGAGACCGGCGAATAACCATACACGGCATTTCGATAATTTTGAGAAGTGCTTCAGCAGAAATATCAAACCCTGGAAGCTCTTTAAATGATAAGCGTCTTGCCTTTGGTTGAACTGCGTCTATTGTAGATGCGTCTGTCATTTTACTGTCTCCCATAATTATCCGTGTTAAATTAATCGTACCCCCGGTCAATCAAGTGACGAATAGCAAATTATGAAAAAATGAAGTTTATTTGTGGTGACGGCGATAACCTAATTCAAACGCGAACTGCCATTGGTATTCATTTAAAGCACATCCAAGAGATGTGATGGCCTCAACAATTTCCTTTATAATGAGGTTGCCTGAATTCAATCTGTACTCGTAGTACCAACCTATATCAAATGCGATAAGCTGGAGGCGGAAAAGATGGATCTGAGGAACGTAACCAGTAACGCCGCTAAGCGCTTTTATATAAATGAGTTCCCCTTCCATTTCTGATAGAAAAACCATGTCAAGAATATTGGACGCGAAATTCGTCATGGTGAACATAAATTGAGCCTCTTTATTGAGCCTCGCGTAACACATCGGATGCCTTAAAGTAGCCGAGTCGGTGCATCATTTTATTGATCTGACCTACTTTGCCATCAGACCCTTCATACTTACTCAACCGGTGAAGTAAGATACGCATGGACATCAACACACTGTCTGATGCGTTATCACCACGGGTAAGTAGTTTATCAGTACTATCTGAGTATGACCCCGTAAGTGCCGCGCTCACCAAATCACCGGCAATAGCATCCGGGTGGCACAATGCCATCAAACCGATAATCAATGCCTGCCGATTAAGTTCCGTTTCTGTCAGGCCTGTTTTTGAAGTGAGTTCTGCTAGTAAATTATCAGTGCTCATTATCATGCTCCTTTTGCTTATGTTCTCCCGGTTGAATGGCGGAAGAGTCTTTACTACTGCGTGAAAATACATCCGCGACCAGAAATTTAGCTTTCTCTGAAGGACTCATAAATTTCCAGAGTTCATCAGGATATTCATCGTCATGCTTTTCAGATTTTTTCAATCGGGAGATTCCTTTTAATTTTGCAGCCATGCGGCTCCGTCCATACGGACGGATTGGCATTGTAAAATTTTGCTGCGAACTATCAATCAGACCAGTAAAGTGACGACCCATATAAATACCTCTAAGTGCAGTAGTTATTTTTTCCCGATTCAAAGCTCCGCCTTTAACGTCATACTACGGGATAGCATTACTGCAACGAAATATTCAGGGATTGTTTACGGCGTTTTGAAGGTGTTATCCATTACCGTTTTACTTCTCGCTACCCAGTCGTTTGCATCACTGCAATTGATGTTTGACGCTACGACCTGACGGGCGGATGTATAGATTGGACTTGCATAACCACCATTCCCGGCAACTACCAGACGGATACTGTTGAGATATGCGTAAACAGGATCCTGTAGGATTGTAGAATCGATGGATGCCTGCTGTTTACAGCTATCGCTACGCATCTTTACTACATCAGTTGCGACCATGACGCATTCAGGACATTCATTTTTAAGCTGAATGAACTGAGTTGGTGTCTGCCCCGCTGCTGGACTTCCATCTGCTCTAAGAGGAATATTGGCTTCAGCAATATTGATGCAGAAAGTCGATCCCGCAATTAGCGCCAGCAATAATTTCGTTTTCATATAACCTCGCCTTATTTAATTCAGATTTATCGAACTGAGCTTACTGCTTTAAGTGGTGAGTAAGAAAAAAAAAGGGTGACAAAACGGGGGGTGTTTTTTAACCTTAATCATATCCCATATGATTAGGTTGATTATGAACAATGCCAATATGCAGGGAGATGGTACTGAACATCGCCTGGAGCGCTTTTCCCGTATTCAGAAGGATGCGTTGGTACTTCTTCTTTTGTGCAAAGAAAAAGGCACTGCGATAGTGCCATTCACCAGGTTGCTGGGGTTTATTAACTCTGTTCCAGACAGCCAGGATGTAGCTGAGCCCAACCTACGTAAGTCACTCAAAACATTGCAGCAAAATGGCTATGTATGGAAGTACCGGAACAAAAACGATCTTACAGTTTCATTTGAGTTAACTTCATCAGGAGAACTCCAGGCAACTTCATTTCGGGTGCGAAGATTAGAGGCATGGGGCCAGGCAGACGAGTAAAACTCGTCTGCTGGTGGTTACACAGAAAGATACTTTTTACTGATAGTTAAAGCGCTGCGTCGTTTTAATGCAAATGGACGATTATCAGAAAGTCTGGAAGCATTACCGGCGCGAATGAATATGCGTTTCATCCTGCGGTCAAAATGTTCTTCTGACCAGCCGAAGGGATACGTACCCTTAATACCATCTATTGGCCCGGCAAGAATGCGAGCGGTTTCGCTACGAAGAGTACTTCCCCTTAAACCAAATGAGCTAAGTTTATTTCTTATCAGACTTACAGAAAATTTCCTGGGTTTTAAAACACCCTTAATACAGTACAGATGTTTACTCATAGCATTACCCTTTTATTATGGGAACGATTAGCTGCGCTGCATAAAGTCGATGGATTGGCGTTTGTTTTCTTCGATTATCTTCATTGCCTCTTCAAGCCATCCAGCATCTTCACCCCGGCTGGTTAGCTCTTTGTGCTTTAGTTTGAGTGCAAATACTGCGTCATCAGCACCGGCAGTAAACAATTCTTGTCTGACTTGTTGTGTGCTGGTTGTACCATTTATAACACCAACCATATAATTCACGATATCAATAACTTGGGGGAGTAAATCTGGATCCTCATGATTAATCTCCTCGATACTGACAAACGGCAGTAACCGGTCAATCAGCATATGGGCTAGGTTGGTGATATTCAGCAGGAATAGGTTATCGTTCTCGGTGTCGCTTTTGCTTTTTACTTCTGATGCGGTAAACGACTGAACCCGGCGATTGTATTCGCACTGCCACTCCTTACAGGCACTGATCATCCAGTTCTGTATCTCTTCATCAGAAGCGTTGGATGATGGAATGTCCATCGCAGCAGGGAGAACTTGATCCCACGGGTAAACATGAGAATCAATCATCACGCCTTCCGCGTTACGCATTAACTCAGATAAAGCCACTATGATGCGGCGCATCAGATGGTTTTCAGTGAGGAGAGTAAACTCTTGTTTCGATGCACCAACGAGCTCGACGTTGAGTCCTGTCAGCGAGTCGTTAGTGTTTGGCATAGTAACAGGCCTCCTGCCCTAAAAGATGATTATGAACCAGTCCGTGGTCGCAGGGTTTAGTAGTGCCAGTCAGCGTATCCGATTTTACGCTTTCGTCTTGATCACCAGTGTTCACTGAGGGTAGTAAAGTTTTGACGACGTTTTTCATAAAGACCTTATACTGTCATGACAGTCGTATGTAATTTTAGATAAGTTCTATAAGACATCTCAAAAAATAATGGTAATCCGCGAGCAGATTACCATTCAGGCATTCATCAATCATAATATGCTACGGTTATTATTTTATAATACCGCACTGCTTTGCTATCTCGATAACATCGCCATTTTTTATGATGATACCCAGAGTTTGCGCATCCTCAATGTGTCTAGTGGCGCATCCACCGACAGCTTTAACCTGCTCGATGAGACGGTCTGAGGCAGCAGCAGTATACGCCAGTGTACTGTCTGGAGTGTTGAGACTGAACAGATAAAAGCCTGAGACAATTCCCAAAATTACCAGTAGTCCACTTCTGAGTATCGCCGAAAAAAGGGCCGCAACGCAAATTGCACCACCGGCATAAATAGCAGCCTGGCCATATGACATAGACCCATTTTCCAGTATCGTCTGGAGTGCGTTATTGAATTCATTCACGGCAATAATTCCCCATTAGTTATGATACAAATTAAAACAGATATGCTGCTAATCATTAAAAGGCTATCTCAGTTCCATAAGCACCAGTGCTTCCTGGAACTTCATCCTGATTTCCCAAATAATAATTTTCCATTGTTGGGGGCGAGTTGCGTGGTGTTGCTGGCCTCGCGTTCGTGTTTTGTGGCCTGCGGCTATAACTGGTATTCTGCCGGTGATCCTGCCCACGGTTCTGCTGGAGGTGACGACTCACCAGTTTATTACCGCCTACATTGACTTTGCGAAGAACATGCCCCTTCACGGGGTTGACAAGTACGTCCATAAAGAAGCGTTCTTTACCATCCTCCTTGATTAGGCGGGTACGCAATTGGGCCTCCAGGTACACTCCTGTCCCGACATGAAGATGATTGCGGGCCACATCAGCAAATTGACCAAGCAAAATGATCTGATAGTGTTCTTCCGTAATTTTCTCCAGACCAGATTTATCCTCCATTGAGGACTCAGATGTTGTTACATAAATCTTTGCGTAGATGCCGTGGGTAGGGTGTTGTCGGATTTCAGGCTCACGGCCTACAGTACCTTCGATAATTACTTTGCTATAGCCACGATTAGTCATACACCCTCCCCAGCTCTGTATCGGATGACATTATTATCAGCCTGTCCGGTCTGGTGACGAATGGTAATTCGTTAAATAATTGCACTGCACATCCATAAAAATAGTCAGGATATTAAGTTTGTGGTGAGAAGGACGGCACATCAGACAAAAAAAATCCCGGCCAGGCCGGGAAAGGTGATCTTTATGCCAGCGTACTCGCCAGCGTTCTCTTTGTTATGTCCCCATACTAAACATGTATGGCCCAGAGTGAAACAATTTTTGAAACCTGCAATGAAAATACATTGTGTTTCCATTTTGTTTACCTGAAAAGAGACGAAATGTATTATTGCTTGAGATGCCTTTTTGCCATACGTTTTAGGGTTTGGAGTATTGTTTGGTAAGCAGCGAGTTCATTTTTGTACTCAGCAATCTCCGTCTCATTCTTAACATAGTCGTTTTCAAGCTTAGCTATAGTATCAGTGTATTCTTGCATACTCTGTTCAACTTTTTTTGTTGCTGTACGAAACGCAGCGCTTTTAGTCGTTCTGATACCAACGGGGAATGTTTTCCCGATTTCCACGTCATGTTTATAGAAACTGCTGATGCTTGTATTCCAGACGCTTGGCTTTTTGTCGCTAGGCCGAATTTTGATAAATGTGATTCCAGGGATTTTATCCACAAGAAAAACAGTTTTTTCACTGCCTTCTGCCGCATTCTTTTTCATTCGAATTGTTTTTACGCCAACTTCTATTAATTCGACGCTGGTTTTTATTTTCGACGGGTTGTCTACGTCCATATCAATAAATACCCGCCAGCATGACTGGCCCTCTTTTATCGATGAAGGACACGCTTGTGGAAAATGGTCTTTGTACATGGTAAACCCCAACAACCTGAAATATGTAGGATAAAGATTAAGGGCATTTATGCTGCTTACGAAATTCGGGGCGACTCACTAATCACAGGGTGCGCTGGATTGACTCTGCGGCCTGTTGCCTTAGTGCGTTGCTGATACCAATTGCTTCAGCGAGATAAGCAAGATTATCCACCAGCACACATCGTGTCCCGGAACTGAGATCTCCAGTTACTCCCCAGCGGAGCATTTCACCAGGAGCCGGTTCATAATTATCCAGTTCACACTCAGGAAGGTCTACTGGCTCTCCCAGATAATCAATTAAGACCGGCCTGATATCGCTATATTCGGCATCAATACCAAGTGGCAGATCTTTCCTGACATATTGCCTCAGAACAAATAAATCCCTTTCGCTACATTGAGGGAAAATTCCAACCGGCAAGTTTGTGATAAGAATAGCTGCACCTTTTGAATCGCCAATTTCCTGAACGAGTTTTGCGGCGCACCAGACCGCCCCCTTCAGGAACTCCAGATTTTCATGCGATTGCTGTAATGACATATAACCTCTTTCTTATTGTCTGGCCCGCTTAAATCCATCGTTGCCATATGATTTAAAATACTCAGTAAACCCCTTATCGCTTTCACGAGTGTCGGCTGCGGCTTTCGAATTTGCCTCTTGCATGTCTCTTTCGCCTTTTTCCTGGCTGAGTTTCATGAAAGTCTTAATGTTATCGTCATTAGGGTCAGCCAGTACTTTCTGATAAGCCTTCTGGTAGCGCTCATCCAGGCTTAACCCTATTCCGAGACTCTGGCATCCGCTAATGCCGGTTATGAAAGCAATGATCAGAAACTTTCGTAGGTACGCACATTTCATCATTACTCCTACCGGGATGACCCGAGCATTTTGTTCCAGGCCGTAATCAGTGACTGAATCCCAGAAGTGGGCACAGGAGCAACCCATTTACAGCAGCTGAACCACAGGCGGTTAAACCGGTGAGGCATTTTCGTGATGTAGTTTTCCTTATACTCAAAGTTGTATTTATCACCAACGATGCGCGGAACTTCTTTGCAGAACGGACAGCGTTGAGCACCCGCGCTCATTTCAGGAACGATGATGAACTCGGTTTCCCCCAGCGTATCTGGATCCCACGGTTCGCGTTCACGCCAGCATGTGCCTTCTGGGAGCACGATATTCTCGTCGCATACGATGTATTCAAAGGTGGGAAATAACAGTTGATGAACACCGTGTTTACGCCAGCGCACTAACGCCAGAAACTCAATATGTTCTGAGCTATCGGCTTCCCGGGGAACAATAAAACGGTATACACCTGCTTTAGTCGGTAACCCTTCGCCCCGGATGCCAACTGGAGTCCAGCTTGGTTCTGTTGAGATACGGCGTAGTGCAGTCATAGTTACTCCCATTAAATTTTCTTCGTTCAATTTCCAGAATGAATCGATCTTTAAATCACTCTAACGGTAACTATTCCGATTACGAAATTCCGTTACCTTTAGGAATGATCGTGTTAACAGCCAGCATTGCATTTTTGAAGAAGTGTGCATTGCTACTTCTTAACTTAACAGAAGCATTAGAACTGACCGGGCTCAATGCCAGTAATGCGGTGCTGCGTCCCAGCCAGCGATAATATGAGAATAAACCCCACGAATTCAGGAATTCTCGTTTCATAATTGACATCAATTCAGATCTATCAGTCTGGTTAACTTTTGGGAACGTAATGAAAACTGCGCTATCCGGGTTCCGGGACAACCAACTGAAAACCTCTTCATTGGTGTAATAATACTTACCTTGCGTAAACACTCGCCCATTAAATCCTAATCGCACGACTGAGGACGGTATAATGTTATGGCAATAATCGAGCATGGGATATCCCATTTTCATCTGAGCGATATCAATGCGATTATCGCTCGGAATGCTTGCAGGTGCATTTGCATTTTTGAAACCGCGAGTACTGATCGAGTAATGACCGTCATCTGCATTCTGATAAACCCAGAATGGCTTGCAATACTCTTCTGAGTCTATAGCGGCTGTAAGATACGCTTCATCATAACTTTCAAATAACTTTTTTACTTTAGTCTGGTGGTCTGCAATATTTCTGGATTGAAGGTCTGGCCTGATTTTTAAAGGAATAGAATACACCGGTTCAAATGCCTTGACCGTATGGCCAGAACTCGTATGGTTTAGCAAATACCCAACCCACTCACGTTGAATTCCTTTTCCTATATACTCGCCGCTGTTCGCCCCTGCGTTGGTATCAAAACGCACGATAGATGTTCCACGCGCAGAAAGCATATTTTCAAATTCAGCACGGATAATGTTGGTATTTTTGCTAGTTAACGAATTCTGGAGATCATGCATATGTAGCCACCATTCATGTTTCAGCTTCGACTCTCACTATAATCACATGTTGAAATTTATTGTTACAGTGAGAATGAGGACGTTTTGCACCCAAAAATAAATAGCTTTTTCAACCGCAATTTGTGGGCATAAATGGTTTTTCTTAGCGTAAAAAAATAGCCGACTATGTCGGCTATTGTGACGATTCAACAGCTGGTGGTCAGAAAATGCACATCGAGGCGTATGCCGTCTTCTGGGAAACTTCAGTAGGGTTACGACCAATGAAAATACTACGGTTATTTTCTTTCTCGCTACGCATGAAGCGGTAGAGGTGGATGGCTACTCCATGAGCTTTCTGCACATCACGTCGGTGCAGCACAAGGTGCATTCTTTTTGGTGGTATGTGTGGGAAACGTTTCGCCAGAATTTGTCCAAGCACGTTAAGTGATTCACTGTTCTCGCGTAGCTGGTAAAGGTCTTCCACGATGAAAAAGATGTTATTCCCCCTGTCGAGTTCGTCAGGTACGGGGCACACTTTTAATCGGCACTCGATGACTTCACAACTACAGTCACGATGAGGCAGAGACATGATGATGTTTTCTTTCTGCAAGACATTCGACATAAATCCCACCTCACGGTAAAAGCTGTATCAGTTTAACTCCCAAAACCCTTCGGCTGTGGGTTCTGCATTACGCACCGGCTCTCAGATTCCTTAAGGCTTTGATCCAGTATTATTCTTGAGAAATTTGAGTTCAGAACTACCCGGCTTCCCTTTTTGGGCCGTCTTGATAAATTCCCGCTCTTTGAAATACCACCGTTCAACAATTTGTGAAGATAGCGTATTGGATTCCAAGGCATAAGCCTGCAACTCCCTCCATGCAGCTATGTTATGCGGTTTGTATTTTGCCAGCTTAATATCCAGTTCTTCTTGCCAAGATCTGGCGCGTTTTGTAAAAACCTTTCGACCCAGCATTGGGAAAACCAAGAGCCCTGCTATATTGCCGACGAACTGTACAGACCAGTCAGAGGTTATGTAAAACCATATCCCGGCATTAACCGAAACCAGAACCAATAACCATGTTCCATACGCTCGCTGAAATGGAGGGAAGCAGTTATCTCGCCACATTCGAATACTTTTTCCAATGCTGTTCAGCAGGTTTTCGTTTGTTTTCATCAGTTATCTCTGTTCCTCTTCAGCATAGGCCGTTTGTATCAATTCAAACCTGTTCACCCTGACTACTTGAAGAACTATCTGATCGGTAATGCACCTAACCGGCGTAGTGCATCAGTAACCTCGTCTATGCCGAATAAAGACATTGGCGGGACTTTATCTCCAGAGATTGAGCAGGCTGTACACAATGCATTGTATGAGCTTACTCGTTCACGATGTAGAGACTGAAGGCTTACGATCAACAGATCTCGCTCTGGGCCCGTGGTAGCTCCTATAAGGTCAAATAAACTTTGTTTAACCACTTACGTAATCCTCCGTCAAAATCAGTCAAGAGTGCGCTCATTCTCCTCAGTTTCATTTTTTAATGAACGGAAAAGGTCGACAAATCAGGCGGTATTAAAGACACCATCGTCTTTTAGTCCCATCCGTGTGTATACATCATTAATATGCTTGTGAATATATTGAAGATCACTTGCCTGCTCATGCTGTCTGATACGGTCTTCATGGCGAGAATTGGATAACCGAATGCAACGTTCCCGTTGTTCAACAATGTACTCAGTACACTGGGTATGTTCAAACATGACCTCTCCCCATTGCCTGGCAGCGCGGAGATACAACCCTCTTTCTTCCAGGTCCCGGGCAAGTATCACCGATTTGGTCGCTGGTATCTGGTACATTTCTTCAGCGAGCAGGAACGCTGCTGCACATTTTCTTTGTCCCATATCTACCTCTACCCTTTGTATAGAGTCGACATCTGGGCAGAAGTGAATGAGATTAACTCTTCAACCTGCCATTCGCTGATACTCTCCTGGTGGATAACCGAGTCCAGAAGTGAGCAGAAGACCCGACCTTCACAGAAGGCATCGAATAAGGTTTGCCAGGCACCGGCGAATCGCCCGGCCAGTTTACTTCGCTGACGTTTACTGCGGCAGCGATGCAATTCTTGCTGAAACAAGGATTCGTTTTCCGCACTGCTTTTTTCATGCAGAGCATCCCATAACTGGTTGAACCGTGTTTCAGTACAATTTCTGGCCGTTACCATCGTCATAATATTTCCTTCAGAGGCGGTTAAGCCTGTATCAATGTTGCTATTTGATATCTATTTTCCACGTAATATTCAGGTGACGAAATCTCAGCTATAAATCGCTGATGGCTAATTAGTCTGACCCGCATTTCTCCCGGTTGTACGCCCCACCAGGTAGCACCCATTCTTTTGACATGTTAATGACGGGCAATGTATAGACCGGATTTACCGCTTGCAGCAGCGCTTCCTCATCCGTGATATTAATAGGAGAAATATTCTGGCTTAGATCCAGAACATTTATTCGTTTACGACTGATAGTGACCCCAAAGCGGTTTTCATAGTTGGCCATTGCGTGAATACGCTCGGGGAAATAATGTTTGATGGTTGCCCATATGCGAGCACTGTTGTATATACACGTTAAGCATGAACTGCGACCCCATCCAAGACGATACGGTACTGGGGCTGTAACACGATGTTTTGCTAAAATCTCCCAGACTTGTTCTTCAGACCATTCAAGTACTGGCCTCCAGGCATCAACTTGTCTTTTTTTGCAACTGCTGGTATGTGGCTCCAGTTGTAAGTAATTGAATCTATTAGAGCTTTCCGCTCTCCTTTCCCCCGTAATAAAAAGCACCTTTTTTCCGTCAAAGCGTCTCTGATTTGTGAGTGCTCGCCGACCAACATCAATTTTTAGTGCTGATGAGCACCAACGTGTTTTAAGGCTTGGTGATTGCTGAGGGAACCGAAGTCGCGTGGCGGGAGTGCTTCGCTGGATATCACGTTCCGCGATTATTAATCCATCTGGGGTTTCGATACATTGCGGGCGACTGTAGCCATTCTCTTTCAGCATCTCACCTTCCATTCCTCCCTGAAGCCAGGAGAACATCAACGGTATCTGAAATGTTGAAGCTATTTTGCGGTTGTAGTCGGCCATAAATGGCCAGTCCATTAAAGTACTTCCCTCGCGGCCATCAACATCGTGATGCCAGAGTTCCACCCTGGACAGATCGACCCCGATGTCAATTAAGTGGAGAAGGCAGGCTATGGAGTCTTTTCCGCCGCTAAGGCAAATGATTATCACGTCATAGCAAGATATGTCGATATCTGGAGCGTTCCTGTACGTTTGTCCTGATAGTGGCGTGGTGATGCCTGCTATGCTACTCAGTGCAGGAATAATAAAGTTATCGTCGATTAAATCACTCACTTGCCGCGCTCCTGCTCTGAAGTGAATTTGTCAGAATCGCAGCAAGTCTAGTCTCGCCTAATGATGAGGCCAGATCTGATAGCGCTAGTTTACCTGCTGCTTCCATACCAAGTGCCTTTACTCGACTGGTATCAAGAACTGCAATTCTTTGGCCTGTTGCCTTACAGACAAGCGCATATCGACATACGCTTAATGTGCGATGGATGATGAATGAGAACATTTGATTGTCGATTTGTGCGCTGAATTTGCAGATCACATTTACTTTATGCGTCAACCCATTCTGGATTATGATTGTTGCAACATCGTCTTTAGGCATATCTACCTCCGGCTTTTTACTAAGCCTAATACGACGCTAACAGCTGACGAAATTTGCTTACAGATATAACTTTCACTGCAAATATCGTGTTATGAGTGACTGATTACTGCTTTGGAGACAGAATGGATTTTTCTAAAACTACTGTAGTGAAACCCGGTTTAATTGGTGATAACAACGCGTATTGGGCGATGCACTTTTGCTCAATTATTGAAACCCTTTATGATAATAACCGGATGAAGGTACGTTTTAATTCCCCTCTCATGGGGAAACATACACCAACAATGAGAAACCTAGTTTCATTAGCTGGTGAAGGATATTTTTCTTTAATTAAAGATCAGTTCAGAAACTTCGGTCTACAAAATTTGCTCTGCCACTATCTGATGAGTTATGAAGGTAGAGAAGTCTTAAATACTATACTTATTAATTTGTCTGATTATCGCAATGTCGATATCCTCGCTAATATGAGCCAGTTTGGTGTATTCATTAGCTGCCGTGACTTTAGAAGTGGCACTAATTTTGCGGTAGAGCATAATCCTTATCTACTTGGCCATGAGAATGTCTTTTATAATTCAGTTTATAATAGCTTAAAGTTTGCAGATCTATGCATTCTTTTCCGTATGAGAACGAATCCTAACCAAGAATCAGCTACTTTGTTTGGCATTCTTGGAGAGGTCGAAGGAAACAATGGTCAGGACTTGAAGAGACCGGCCTTCTGGGGAAGGAAAGGTTTGTATTTGTCTTTTGGTATTGGAGTCAATCCTAAACCCAAGGGGGAAAAACGTTCTAATCAATTTCAGCTTAATGACTGTACTTGCCAGTGGGTAAACGCTGCTGATGGTTATAAATTTGTCGCTATTTTTGAGTCAGAACACCATCTTGTTACAGATTATCTCGATGCAATAGGTACTATTGAACACCTTAATAAATTTGGCCCCAACCATCCTTTTCTAACACATTATCCAGCTCGGCACATTCTAAACATTGTGAGAGATGGCTGGGATAAATCAGTTGATATATTGATTACTGAACTGCGACGTTATCTTGCGCCTAACGAATTAGCTTCGCTAGGAACAAATCCAGTAATACCCTTTATACCCTCATTCAAACATTAAAATAAATGGGGCTACGGCCCCATTTTTTACTCACGATATAAGATGTAATAACATTTTCTGACCTGCATACTGTTGTTCAGGTAACCACAAAGTGCTTCACGACCATCCTGACTACGACCTATCCATAGGCCAGCCAAGCGTTTATCTGGTTGCTCAGACAGTATGAAAATTTTGCTGTTAATAAGACCAATGAATGGGCGTTCTACTCCCTGGGGGACTACAAAATTCCCCAGCGGTTTGTAACTTTCCAGGTTCAATACGATCGCAGCTGTCTGGTCACTGGAATTGTCAGCATCGTCCTGTTGCTCGCTGGCAGCAGGTTGTTGGTAGTTTTGAGAAGGCTGCTGAGCATAGAAATCGTTCGGATCGATCGATTCTGCGCTGGTTATGAAGGGCAATAGTGCTAAAAGGCCAAAAACAGCTTTTTTCATATGTCCACCATAGGGTTATGCGTTTAAATATGATTAGGCTATCAGTACCAATGCTGTCAGGCTAAAAACAATGGGGACAAATTGAGGGCTTTTATGTTGTGTTTATTGCTATTTTTGTCCTGCAATAGCATCTATTTCACACAATACACAGTGACATTTAGCTGGTGGCTCAAGTCGTTCGAATTGCGTCAGATTATGCAGACGTAATCGAGGTATACGTCTGACAGCATGATGGCCACACGAAAGTTCAAGAAACCAGATTCGTCCGTTACGGCTCCCGTCCTGAACCTTTACGTTTACAACTTCTCTCCATATGCGAATCATGGCTAACCTTCTGCCGGGCTCGGTGGTTCATCGTTGTCCTGGGTAATTTTAACGTAATCACCCTGATTGATAACGATTACTTCATTAAGATGAGGGCTGTAACGTACCCTCTCTACTTCGTCGAGATAGTCCACATGTCTACGCGCCTTGTTATTCGAGAAGCCGAGCGCTTTCCCTATTGCGTGAACTGATGGCCCACGGCCACCATTTCTGTTCATGTATTTTTTGACATACGTGATGATTGCTTTCCTGTCACTGGTCATGTCCGGGAGTTCGGCAATGTCATCATGACCTTGTCCTTTCGCTACGCGCAGCGTCATAGACTTTCTTTCACCATCGATAATGATTCGTCCCTGGTCATGCAACTGCCGGATACGCCGGGAAACGAGCCCTTTTGAATACCCCAGAGAAGAACAGATCTGCTCGTAAGACGGTGCTGCACCCTGCTCTTTGATTTCTGTCACAATGAAATCAAAGAGCCTGTCCAGGTGGGCATTTGCTTTTGGGGCGTTCTGTGCTTTTCCAGAAACACTACCGGCGTTGTCTTCAGTCATATCCCTTCCGTCCAGTTGGTGGTTGTTAATTAATGCGGGCTATCGACGTTCTTCGTCGAACTGAGACTAAAAGGCACGACGTCCGCTTTTACATCAGTTAAGGAGTGATTACCGCAGAGTTGCCCTTTAACTTTAGTCAGGCCCACCAGCGCATCCTCAAGCAGTTCTGATTCCTGAGATGTCACATTACTACCCAGTTCCATACCGATTTTTTCGCCCGCGTCCTTGAGGATACTGATAGCACGATCGATAGATTCACTGTACATAATCGCCACCTTGTTCGTTTTGTTAACATAGCCAATTAGTGCGTGTTCAGCTATAGCTGAGTTGTTTTATCACCTGTTTATGCGGCCCTTTTTCTTGCCAGGCAGCGAGCTAAAACCCGTTCCCTGGCTTCATGCTGCTCATCGATACAAAGCTGAATTCCCAACCCCAGGATGTAACGCTCCTGAAGTTCTGCCGGATGGAGGAAATTGAGCGCGGTGAAACCAGCTGGCACGGAACCATATTTGGCCAGGCTGTCTTCGTAACGTCGCTGGGCTATTTCACAAATTAAGTTATATTGAGCAATAGCTGCCTCACGTCCAACTTGATTGAATATTTCAACCGCCAGGACTTCCGAACATGTCTGCATTTTTGCATCCGTTTTGTTTACCTGACATCAGTATCACCCCGATGTGCTGGCTAACGAAATTTACGGATAGATGAATGTAATGAGGGGAATAGAACGTAATGGAATGTTTATACTGAACCCAAATTATGGGGAGCTTGATAATCAAATGTGGAAGTCTGTTGAGAAGCAGACTTCCAGACTTGGTATTAACTGGTTTTCTGACTATTAAGCCAGCTGATTAGCTCATCTTGCGTGTCAAAAGACGCGACAAAGGTCTGCTCCTGATCAGGACGTTGTGCATCCCTTATCGCTCTGAATGGAGCTTCACCGCTATAGTAGAATATTGGCTCCGCACGGCGTTTGACCCATGCTGATTGCTCGCGCTCTGCGAGCTCGCAGGCTTCTTCGTAATTGTCCGCTACTCCCAGCACTGTCGAACGATCCCAAGCTCCTCCATTCAGGCATCGAACAGTGATTTTCCCGTCCGGGCAAGTAATGCCATATGGATGATCCCACCAGGCATCAAGCTGAGACTTTGAGCGCTTTTCATTAGGTGTATCGTCGAAGTTTTTAGGTAATACCGGATTAAGGGGTATGCAGTTTGGCACTTGGATTCTCCCTGTAGCCTGAATCTACAAATAGGCAGTAAGCAATGTTCGTCAGGTTAACATGTACCTCCTGTTAGGTAATTAAGTACTTCGTTCCATTTTCGATATTCGCGTTATCTGACTCATTTTCTCCGACTTCAGGAGATCTCCATGCTGCTACGTAAGCCATGTGAATCAGGCTTGTTTTTCGCCCCGCTTTGACCCCATTTCCATGATGTTCTCAAACCTCGCGCTGTTACAGTAGGACAACTGCTACTGACGAGGTGAATATGACCAGATACCTTGGATACTGCGCCCTTGCGCTCCTTACCGTCCTGCCGACCGCTTCGGTATATTCTGCTGTACAGAATGATACAATGGGCCTATACGCTCCCGATCCCAGCTACACACCTGACATCCAAAATTCAGCACCTGTAACGCCTTCTCCGGGGGATGACAGTCTGTACAGTGATGACGTACCCGATTCATCTACCGCTCCAGAAAGCACCATTACCCCCCTGAATAGCTTTGATGTTATGTCTTTTTCTATAGGGCCGGTAAGCCTGCGGATGACAGCTTCTGAAGCGATCACTGCTATCACTGACAAACTTGGCCAGTCTGCTGGTGAAGAAATTCAAAAGCGCTACAGTAACAACTCATTGAATAGTATTTTCTGGGGAGATGCTCACCAGGAGACGGTGGTCTATTTTATCCCCGATACGGCAGTTGACCCCATTGAGCCGGTGGCTTACAAAATCCGCTTTTCATTCAGCAACCCTGATCTCTTACTGAAGTCGGCGATCGAGAAATATGGAGAGCCTTCAGTCTCTGATGCCCAGAGAGGTCGTTATATCTGGTGCAAGGCACTGGCGGAGAAAACGAATAAGTGTGATGACAGTAAATCTGAGCTTACGCTGACAACGCGAGAAGTTGAAGACACTGGCATCCTGACTCTCAGCGACCCAACGGTCTCATTTGATGCCTCGCGGACTGCAACGGCCACCCCGGATAAAGACCAGGCTGCGACTGAAGATAACCAGGGGCCATTGCCACAGCTCTGAAGTCGTCCGTCGCTGTCCAGCATCCTTTTGCAGGATTACTAAACCGACTGAATTCGTCAGCCGGTTTTTTTATCTGAATTTTACATTAGCGTCTGAAAGTACGCTTTCCAAACGGGCTTATCTCTTTGACGTGAAAACCCGCATTAGTCAGCATCCTGGCCATGACAACTGATGCAGGAAGACAGGATGCCTCCACTTTATGGCCGGGAGTAGCATCCAGAATACTTTGCAACATGGAGCGCCCAAATCCTTTTTGTCTTTGACTCCTGGTAACACCAAACATCCTGATTTCCAGATGTGAAGCAAGTCCATTTGCACCATTTTTGCCCGTCAGTAGGGCAAAACCTATCGCTGCGCCATTATGTTGAGCATCAAAGACAAACAAGAAATCGGCGCAATTCTCTCCCCGTTCCCGCCTGGCAATGGCTTCTGAGATCTGACTTTCGAACTGAGACAGTCCGTCATCATCATCAAAGTTAAAATACCCATCCCGCATACCGTCGCGAATCACCGCTATGATAAAGGGAACATCCTGTTTGGTTCCAAAGCGCATTTCAGGGGCAGATAACACCGTCATCAGTTTGTCTCTCGTAACCGTTATTATTCCATCAATTTGATTACATGGAGGTAAAGAGGTCAATAGAAATGAACGGGGTATTTCGCTGATGACCATTTGATCGGTGTTAGTGGTTTCAGTAGCAGAGCCAGGAGGTATATAAGGCCAGCAAAAATGCCAGCCTTTTTCATTTAAACCGGTTTTCTTATGATTCTCTTGATCGGCATTCCTGCCTTATCAAAATATCGGGTTGGCCATATTTCTTGAGGTTCTTCACCAATTGCATTAGCGATGATGATCTCGCCTCTAGGCCAGTCACGTGTCAGTGCATTTGCCAGAGTGCTGCTTGAAAGACCGTTAGCCCTACTCAGTGAGGCAAGTGACAAACCTTTCTTATGTAGCGCAGCTATGATGTCTGCCTTATGCCAGTCCTGTTTTTCCATCTCCATTTCCTTTGGTGGTGAATCGGAACATGGTTTGCAGTACCAGCTAATGACGACTGGCGAGCCGTAAGGCTCCCACGCCCCGACCCACCATTGACAAAAAACAGGCGAGCGAGTGCGAACCGTTCAAGTACATGAACGGCGTGTCATTAGTCGGGGCTGCAAATCCCCACTCTTACGATTTAGTAAGGGCTACAACAGTTTACAGCATTTAAAGGGTGTATCAGAAGTGTTAATGCCGTAAGTTTGCGAGTCGGTTTGAAATTCAGATAATAACTATGCTTAATGGCCTGTTCAGGAAAGCACTTCGATGCTGTTCATATAGCCAAAGCCGAATATCCGCTTTCTGCCGATCCCGAAAGCGTATGCCTGTTCAAGTGCGCCGACATCTTCAATCACGCATTCAGCATCGTACTGGCTCATCGGTACAATGATCTTGTGGGATGTACGGCCAACGCTCCCGGGCTTAATAATATGGAACTTGGTGCTTCGAACGATACGTAACCGTCCACAGATCACTCCGGCCCGTTCCAGGTGATAGTGGATATAATCCGGGAGTTCATGGGCAGGTGGACAAATCTCTCTTTTCCGGCCTCCAGCTTCCTCGCGTCGAATAGTGGCCAGCGAGCCGCAGATTCGAATTTTCTGGCCAGACACAAACATGATTTCCTTCATGACTTCGCCAGGGAGCCCGAGTGCAACAGCCGTTCTCAGAACAACCTGGGTGTCGGAGGCACTTTGTTTGCGAGAGTAGAAGGTGTATGGGAGTCGCGACCCAGAACGTTCCTGGACTACCTTATCCAGTTGCTGGTGGATCCCATACACGTCACCTGGGGCGATTCTGAACCTGAGCGCACATTCAAAGTATTTCACGCCACATTCCTTGCTGAACATAATGAATTTTCAATATTAGTTTCAGGGTATGGCATGGACGGCGAGTGACGAAATTATGAGGGGGGAATACGGCCAGTCCTTTGGCCGGTGTGGTCAGAGAATCATTTCGATACTTTCGCCGTGGAATATACCGATCACATCTGTCTTGAGGCGGTTACTCCTCGGCTTTACTTCATTGGCCACGAACTCTGGCAATGGCCGAATTTTCACGTGCTCATCCTGAATGATAATGAACGGCATAGATGAAGCGGCAGAAAGACGCAGTATCTGGTCGGGGTGTTCAGGATCAGCCATCGCGATGTTTGCAGCTGGATGCACTTTAACCGGACGGCGTAAGCGAAGCTTTTCTTCCGGTACACGCGCAATAGCCTTAATCAACGAGTTGAGTCTGACTGATTTATCTTCATCTTCCTCGATGTCCTTGCCCATCTTCTGGAGCAACTCGATTTTGTTAACCCTGCTAAAAAGCGTCTTTTGCCTCCAGCCGAAACTGACCAGATTGACGTTAGCATTATCAAACATACGCAGCTGCCGATAGAGATGCAGGGTCATGACACCAGGGCAGGCGCTATGCAGCGCGTTGAAGCGCATGTATTCCGGTCGGCGATCACCACCGTAGTTTTCGATGATGTGGCGTTGAATGCTCTCTTTATGCTGGTTGATGGATGTCACCAAACGGGTAACCAGCTGAGAGAATTCCGCATCTGTATTGTCGTACCATAATACGCCGGTAGTGCGCCGAGCGGACTTCTGCGAATAGCCATCCCTGATATGCAGGTCAGCGTATGCCGCGCAGGCAGCATGGACAGCATCGTGTCCCTGTTTCAGCTCAGGCATGATGTGTTCGATGGCCATATCTTCTTCGCCATCAGCAACGGCTGGCAGGACGCAGACACTCGCCTTGAGCGGAAGCCGGGAACCCAGCACTCCACGAAGTTGTGTGATCTCGCTCTCCAGCGTCTGGAAAGTTGTTGAGATATTCATTTCTATCCCCGAAAAAGGGCTCTAAACTCCCTCCGCTGCACGGAGGACTGTATGTACATACATACTCATAACAAGCGAAACCGAGTATATCAAGTTCGTTTTGTTTACAGACGAATTTTATCGATGACGAATGAAGTTTTCACTGCTGATTAGCCAATCCTGACGCGAGGGATTTCATTAATGTTAGTGAGATAGGATGGTGACAATAACTCCCGCCGCATCGTCCAGTCTTTGTCGATGCCCTGGCCCGCAAACCATAATTTCCCCCGACCTGACCGGTTAATTCTATCCATCACGCCCATCAACGCTTCACCATTGGCAAAGAGTCGGTTCTCACCAAACAAATCGAGCTGGCTGGTGGCGCTATCATAAAAGTCAGATAGCATCACTCCGGCTTTATGGTATCGGTATCCCTCCTGCCAGATATGCCGGAGCCCTGCGACCGCAGCCGCAATGATTTCCCGGGTATCGGCGGTGGGGTTTTCCAGCTTGACTGTCTGCTGGCCACTGTAAGGGGCCGTTTTCGAATAGTAACTTGTGCCAATAAAAACCGTTATGCAGCGACAGTATTGCTTCTCTTCGCGCAGCTTCTCGCCTGCACGTTCGGCATACTCACACACCGCCTGGTGCATTGCTTCGTAGTGCTCTATTTTCTGGCCGAATGAACGCGAGCTGATGATCTGCTGCTTAACCTTCCTCACCTCTTCCAGGGCTATGCAGGACTCGCCATTCAATTCGCGCTGCGTTCGCTCCAGTACGACTCCAAATGTGTTACGGATAAGCGATGTTGGCGCATTGGCCAGATCGAGAGCAGTCCTGATGCCCATGCTGTTCAGTCTGGTGGCATATCTCCGGCCCACCCCCCAGACATCGCTTACGTCAATATATGGCAATAATTTACGTTGTCTTTCTGGACTGCTGAGATCAACCACTCCGCCTGTTTTAGTCCATGTTTTTGCAGCTTTATTTGCTAGTTTTGCCAAAGTTTTAGTTGTCGATATGCCCACCCCCACGGGTATATGGGTGCTCTTTAATACGGTTTTCTTTATTTCTCTTCCATAGTCATCAAAATTATAATTTTTCTGCATTCCTTCAAACGAAAGGAAAACTTCATCAATACTGTAGACCTCAGTATTACTGGAGAATTTAAATAATGTCTCACACACCCTACGGGAGATCTCCGCGTACAAGGCATAGTTAGAACTGAAAACATGTACACCGTTAGCTTCAAAGAATGCTTTCTTCTGGAAGTACACGTCACCATTCTGGATACCTAATTTTTTAGCTTCCGCTGAACGTGCCACGACCATGCCATCATTGTTCGAAAGGCATACAATTGGCTTGTTCACCAGATCGGGCCGAAAGACTCTCTCGCAGGAGGCGTAAAATGAGTTGCAATCCACCAGGCAGAACATCACAAGGCCTTGTACACGATGAAGGTCACCACGCCAAAAATGGCCAGTTCTTCGCCTTCTTTCAGATAGATCGGTGACATCCGGCTATTCATTGGCAGTAGCGCGGGAGCCGGGCTTAGCTGCAACCGCTTAATGGTGAAATCACCATCAACGGTCGCAATCACAATATCCCCCTCTTTCGCCTCAAGTGAGCTATCCACGATGACCAGATCGCCTTCGTGAATACGTGCCTCTACCATCGATGAACCTGTTACTCGTAAGAAGTAGGTTGCAGATGGATGTTTGATGAGGTGAGTATTTAGATCAATAAATTCATCAACATAATCGGAAGCGACTGAAGGGAAACCTGCGCTGACAGGCTCAACGAACAACGGGAATTGGCCTGGTGATTGTTGTGTCACTGGGATAAGTTTCATAATGCTCTGCTCTTCGTGGTGCTGTATATCCATACAGTATTATAGACAGGAGCCAGGAATTTTCGCACCTCCTTTTCCGAAAGTTATTTTCCGCTATCACTCTTCAGGTTTTTCTTATCACTTGTCCAGAAGTGGGTAACTGCACATAACAAATTGCAACCATATGATTCCTCAGTTCATTTTCAGAATTTACTCGTGCTTACTTCGTATACAATTCGGAATTTATCCGTACATTTTATAAGGAGTAATAACGATGAAGCAGTTTACAAATGAAGCAACTCAACAAATGCTGGCCGACTTTGACAAATCCCCTTTCTCTGACGCTGATCTGGCCGCAATGGATGTGGATGCTCGACAAATTATTGAGCAGAACGCTGAAAGGGATCGCCAACACCCGGTAACAGCAATCTGGCGTGTTGCGGTCGAGGGAAGCCTGACTGCGCGAGGTGGTGTCGTAACCGCTGTTGATAGCGCCAGGGTTATGGATCTAGGCAACGGTCAAATGGTCAAAATCGCAGTGGAGGGTGATGCAGTCACTTATACCGATGGTTCATCTGCACGGATTGTTTCAAGCGCTGGCCAGAAAGCTACACACTTCGAGAAAGGGCTCGCGCTGGTGGGCAGCGTACTGGATAACGGGGATGAAATTGTCTCGACCCCGCAGGACAGATTAGTGCTGTTATCGCGCAAAGGTATGGCTGAAGCCCCCGACTTTCTGGCAATACCCGGAGGCGTGACTCATGGGGTATCGAACTAACAATTATGGCCGGGGCCAGGCGCTCCACGGAGATAAAACCACCACAGGCGCGACCGTCCTTACTTGGGGTCAGTTTGGATATCGAAAATTATTGTACTATAAGGGCTTCCCCGGCATGTCAACGCCGGTGTTTACGGTTTCTGTCTGCACTATAGTAAAAAAATAAAGGGGAGAGACTGCGGTACTATAAACGGTCATGATGAATCGTCATCGATTCGGACCCTGATGAAAGACGCTCGTGAGGCTCTAGTTCGTTAGTCGGGTACACTTGCCCTGTACAATAAGCAGATATACCTCACGGGGTCTAACCCTTTATCATCAACGAGTTGCAGAACAGATGGTCATACAGCTTTGTACTTTAGCTGGCTGAGTACAACCTGAAATCATCACCGTAATGCAATGATGCCCAGCACAGTCTTGCATTTTTGGCAGCGATGGCAACAACAGCGCGCCAGTATCCTCTGCGTTCGACCAGTGAGCAGACCCAACGACTGAATAAATCAGTCCTTTTCTCCGCCCCGATCAGTACCGAGCGGGCACCCTGAACCAGAAGTGTTCTCAGATACGAATCGCCAGCTTTCGTTATCCTGCCAAGCTTCGACTTTCCGCCGCTGCTGTACTGCGATGGTGTCAGTCCCAGCCAGGCTGCCAGCTGGCGCCCATTCTTAAAATCATGTGCATTACCGATACTGGCGACCAGCGCACAGGCCGTTGTGGGGCCAACGCCCTTCAATTCCATCAGCCGCTGACTGCGATGATCTGTTTTGGCCATGCGGGACAAAATTCGGTCATATTCAGCGATGTTATCTTCAATGCGAGCAACGTGCTCCAGCAAATCATCAACACATTGCTGAACCTGAAGTGGTAAAGAATTCTTCTGCTCAAAAACTATGTGGCGCAGGGCATCTGTACTTTGTGGGGCGATAACGCCGAATTCAGATATCAACCCCCGGAGACGATTATATGTTGCTGTTTTCTCTTCGATAAAACCCTGTCGGGTACGATGCAGACACTGCATTGCCTGCTGGCTCTCATCCTTAACCGGCACAAACCGCATATGTGGGCGACGAACCGCCTCGCAGATAGCCTGAGCATCAGCTGCATCATTTTTCCCTGATTTACCAGCCATGCGGTAAGGCGATACAAATTTAGCGGCCATCAGACGCGGCTCATGACCATACTGCCGAAACAGTCTTGCCCAGTAATGAGCCCCGGAGCACGCCTCCATCCCGATAACACAGGGCGGCAAACCAGCAATCAGCCCGGGAAGAGCTGCGCGGGTTACTCTGGATTTAACCAGAACGGTTTTGCCATTCTGGTCAACGCAATGAACAGCGAACACATTTTTAGCAAGATCGATACCGACAGTAGTAATGGTCATAACGAATCCCTCCGGGGTTGTGTTTACCCCATGATTGCACAAGAGTTAATCAGGCGCATAATCAGGGGAAGTCCCTTCCATTCGTTAAGCCTGTTTTTTGAACAGGTTAAATATCGCAATAGAGTCAGCTACAAGCTACATGCCGTCCGACTGGTGTTATAAGTAATGAACTACTGAATGCGCGAGATCTTAAATGAGATAGGCACTGGATTTTAAATTAAATAGTCTCCTGACCGCATCGGTAAAATACTGCGTTTAACATGCAAACTTCTGTTCCATGAGCCTTGCTTTGTTCTACAGGATGCTGAGTTATATCCCCGTAAACACGGCAAACGTGCTTACGGGGTTTATTCACATTACCAGCAGTGGTCGTAATGACCATTACGATCCCAATTATCTCTATTGCGCTCACCTTGATACGGGCGGGCTGACTGTCTTTCTTGTTGCATTTTAGCTGAAAGAGAATCCAAATCTTTAATTAACACTTTAGCTTTGTCATCTGTTTCGCTAACCCCCTGATCATACAATTTATTTAGTTCATACCTTTTAGCTTCGAAGTCACGAGCTAATTTTGAATAATTTTCACTGTACGCTGAATGATTACGGTTATTATATCCATAGCTATATGGACAAGCTGTCGCTATGGATGAGTACAAAAAAAACGATGACAACACAACAGGTAACAAAAATTTCTTACTCATGGCTTATCCTTTGCACCATTCAAGGTGCACTTTTTGATATATTCAATATTTTAACCCATATTATACAGAGGGAATTATCTCTCCTGTACGGCAAGTAATCAATCTTTACTACAAAAAACTGATACCAACTCGATGTTTTAAAAAAAAATACACAATAATATCAGTTATTTGCAATCAACATGTGCATTGATGGATCTCAGAGAGTTGGATGCGGCAACTGTCTCTCACTAGACTGTGAGCCTGCATCTACCGTTTACTCGCCACATTGGCCGAAAATAAAGACCCAGCCTACCGCTTCTCAGGAAGTTTTTACATCATTATTCATCGGATTGCTTGTTATCGATAATTTACCCCGCAGCCTGTCAGTTCCAGGCAATTCCCTGAAGACAAGAGTCAGAAATATCCCGATAGCTAACGGTATAATAAGTAGCATTGAGTGTGTTGAAATGGCATATCCATAAATATAATTTTCCAGACTTACCGCAATCAGAGGAAAAATAAGAAATACAAGTGAGGCCTGGAAAGCATTCGCCTTTTGCTGAAGAGCAAAATAGCACAGAATACCAAAAACACCTGCGAAAGAACCTAAATATATGGTCGCTAATATTGAGTTCGTTGAGAAAGTTGAAATCTGAGGTCTTTCGAATAACCATCCCGCAGCAGAGAGGAGTAATCCTGCAAAAAAACATGGTAGCGCATTAAATGTTATAACAGAGACGCTACAGTCTCTTTTTTTACATTGAGTGTATATTATAGCATGGATGATCACAGCTGAAACAAGAGCAAGAATACCCTGCCAGTGGCTCTCCGTAATGGTTTTTGTCTCTTCGAGAAGAATACCCATCAGTGCAGCTATTGCGATAGTTAAACCAGTGACCTGCATTCGGTTTGTTTTTTCATTCAGAAACAAAACGGATGTAATCAAAACAGCCACAGGCATATTCGAAAATATTATCGATGCCAGGCCAGAACTGACATAAGTTTCACCATAAATCATTAATGAGAAAGGGATGGAAAAATAAAAAACACAAATTATGATCTGGAATAAACGTTGTCCGGGTGGAAATAAAAGTGGTGTTTTTCTGAACCATGCAATGCTGATTAAAAATGGTGCTGCAAACATAAATCTCATCCCGGTGGCAAATACCGGAGGGATAGTTTCAGCGGCTATACGCATGGCCAGCCATGTGGTCCCCCAGGTCAGTGCAACCAGCAGGAATAATACCGATATCGTCACTCTGCGCATAAGATGCTTCCCAGTAAAAGAAATTAATGTATCTTTTTCTTGGGAGAAAAATATTGTTATTCTCAGTATTTTTTCATACGTTTAGAGAAAAATTTTCTCTATCAGAAGGGGGCGGTTATGCTGGACAAGAAAGATAAGGAGCTACTCAGGCTGTTACAGCGCGACGCTACCGTGTGTCTGCAGGATCTTGCAGCGGCTGTAGATTTAACGCCTAATCCTTGCTGGAAGCGTATAAAACGTCTTGAAGATGAGGGGGTCATCATTGGTCGGGTTGCCCTGTTGAGCAAGGAAAAACTTAACTTATCGCTTACAGCCTTTGTGATGATAAAAACACAAAACCACAGTCACGACTGGTACAAACATTTTGTATCTCAGGTCAATGGCATGCCAGAAGTGATGGCTTTTTTCCGTACCACGGGAGAATATGATTATCTTCTTCAGGTAGTGGTTTCAGATATGAAGGGTTACGACAGTTTTTACAAAAAGCTGGTAAGTTCAGTAAGTGGATTGAGTGATGTAACATCCAGTTATTCCATGGAGGAAATAAAATACACAACTCAGCTTCCTCTGTCTGGCTAATTATCCTCCAGGAATGAGTTGTTTGACCTACTCAGGCACATCAAACAACTCTGGTTCGACGGTTATCAGAAGGAAAAACTGGCCTTCAAAGAACCATCACTGATGGCCTGGAGTTCCAGTCGCTGAGAATTATTTCCCGATGCCATTTCAGAGTAAGCTATGTTCACCGGAGCGTGCTAAAGCTAACGCTCCGGGTTCTGGTAACCACTACAGATCCGCACGAATGCTATGGCCAGGCCTTTCAGCCCTTTTTCAGGAAGTATTATAAGTCTTTAGTTCATATAGCAATTAGCTTTCATTCCATTCTGACACGTCGACCCCGGTTTAAGGGATAACTCCGTCTGACTTTTTCTCAGTTCGGGCTAACCTGGTCTGATACAAACTGGAGATGATCAGACAGGTTACGCCTGCGGCAACAAACACATCAGCCAGGTTGAAGGCGGGCCAGTGAATGTCTTGCCAGTGGACGTCGAGAAGATCGACAACTGACCCGCGCAGAATGCGATCAGCAATATTTCCAAGCGCACCTCCGAGCATCAGGCTATATCCCAGTGCCTCAGGGCGTGAAAGCTGTTTTTTCAGCATGTACGCTAGCCAGGCAGAGAAAGCTAAGCCAAAAGTGATGAAGAAATAACGTTGCCAGCCCCCCGCTCCTGCCAGAAAGCTGAATGCAGCCCCCGGGTTTAAGACATGAACTAAATTGAAGAATGGCGTTACTTCGACCTGTTCGCCATAAGAATATATGCGAACGATAACGAATTTTGTTAGCTGATCGGTGATGAAAGCAAAAAAAGTCACTCCATACCAGATTAAGGACGATGCGTGGCGAGTTGTCTGCCATACAGGAGCAATAAATGCTATCAGCGTTCTTGCAATAACAATGCAGCCCAAACCTATGCACCAGCCTGCAAGTATATCAGCCGGGAATGATATCCCGGCAGCAATGCATGCCCATCCAGCGAGGACAGCATATAGTACCAAAGAGATTTGTCCACGGTACCCGACCAGCGTCCAAAGAGTGCCGACAACCAGCGCCGAATAAGTCGCATGTTCACTGGGAAAACTGTAGTTTTTCTCATGCTCACCTGCGATGCTTACCAACTCGCCAAAGACGGCTGTCGGGCGCGGGAAATCGAGCCACAGCTTCAAAACACTGGTGGCCAACAAGGCAAGAAGAATGGCGGTGCTAAAAATGATGAACCGATACCAGACCGCATTAGCCTGGGCCGGAAGGAGGGCAAATCTCGACCATCCCCACAGCCCAAGCAGCATCAATGGCGCAGTCCAGTAATTACTCACCAGACTTAAGAACCACACAAGCGGTCCCAGCGTGACAGGCATCCCCGCATTGATGGCCTCGAATAACTCGGCGTTCAGACCATACCAGTCATAGAAAATGAATTTCCAGTTCATCGGCGTAACAACCTAAGACCGTTGCCCACCACGAGCAAGCTGGCCCCCATGTCGGCAAATACGGCCATCCACATGGTCGAGTGCCCCGAGAAAGTAAGTACCAGAAATATCGCTTTAATGCCTAATGCCAGCACGATATTTTGCTTTAACGTCTTAGCCGTCACACGCGACAGACGCACGAATGTCGATATTTTGCGTAAATCATCGTCCATCAGGGCAACGTCCGCCGTCTCAATGGCGGTGTCGGTGCCCGCCGCACCCATTGCAAATCCGATGTCAGCACGAGCCAGGGCTGGTGCATCATTGATTCCGTCTCCCACCATACCGACTTTGCCCGTCAGAGTCAGTTGCTCAATCTCGTGTAATTTGTCCAGTGGCAATAAGTTACCCCGTGCACGATCGATCCCGGCTTGCGTGGCTATTGCGTGCGCGGTGTGCTGGTTGTCTCCAGTCAACATCATCGTATTGATGCCCAGTGCATGCAGCTCCGTGATAGCGCTCCTGCTGCTATCCTTGATGGTATCTGCTACCGCGAACAGGGCTTGAGCCCCCTTTGTACTCACCAGAATGACTACAGTTTTCCCTTCACGCTCCATTGCATCGATGCGCTGTTCCAGTTCAGGTGAACAATAGTCCAGTTCTTTGAGCATCCGATGATTACCAAGATGATAAGTTACGCCATCAATGCTGCCACTCACTCCACGCCCTGGTAATGCCACGAACTCGGCAACATCACGTAGCGTAATACCATCGATATTTGCTGCGTGCGCAACGGCTCTGGACACGGGATGATCGGATCGAGCCGCGAGACTCGCAGCAATACTTCGACTACTGGCCGCTGACGCTTCGCCCCATGCGGCGAAATCGGTCTGTTCAGGTTTGCCGTGAGTGATCGTGCCGGTTTTATCCAGTGCCAGCCAGCGAAGGTTACGACCTTCTTCAAGATAGACACCTCCCTTGATTAGAATTCCATGCCGGGCTGCGGCGGCTAAGCCACTAACGATAGTCACTGGCGTAGAGATCACCAGCGCACACGGACAGGCGACAACCAGTAAAACCAGCGCGCGATAAATCCAGTCCAGCCACGCGGCGGAGTAGAACAACGGAGGAATTAGCGCTACCGCGATAGCAACAATGAATATTACAGGCGTGTACCAGCGTGCAAAACTATCGACAAAACGTTGGGTGGGTGCACGACTGCCTTGTGCTGCTTCTACCGCGTGAATAATACGGGCCAGTGTGGAGTTACTGGCGATAGCCGTAACGATATACTCGAAGGAACCGGACTCATTGATGGTGGCTGCGAACACCTGATCACCTGGTGCTTTTTCAACAGGCAGGCTTTCTCCAGTGATCGACGCTTGATTTACCGTAGAACGTCCCACTTTCACTTCGCCATCTAAGGCGATTCGCTCACCAGGTTTAACCCTAACCCGGCTGCCGATGGTGACCTGGCTTGCCTCAACTTCCCGCCACGAGCCATCTGGCTGCTGCACTGTGGCCTGTTCGGGAGCAAGATCAAGCAGGCTCCGGATGGCGTTACGGGCACGGTTGAGCGATTTTGCTTCAATCACTTCAGCAAGTGCAAACAGCACCATCACCATCGCCGCTTCTGGCCAGTGGCCAATCAACATGGCCCCAGTGACTGCTATTGACATCAGGGCGTTCATGTTCAGGTTGCGGTTTTTAAGTGCAATCCAGCCTTTCTTATAGGTAGAAAGACCGCCAGTTAAGATGGCGACCAGTGCCAGAACAATGACTGACCAATGGTTGCCATTCAGGAACCAGTAGACAGCCTCCGCAGCCAGTGCAGCTACCAATGAAACACCAAGCGGCCACCAGTTGGTAGAATCCCGTGCCGATACTGCCGAAGATAAGGTGGTTCCCTCTGTATTAAGTACCTGAGCCTCAAAATCCAGAGTTTTCAGCGCATCCAGAACCTCGGGCATCGTGTTAGGAGTATGATGCACGGACAGGGTGCGCTGCAACAGGTTGAAATCGAGACGGGTCACCCCGGCTATCTTTGAAAGCTTATTACGGATTAAAACCTCTTCAGTTGGACAATCCATTTTGGCAATTACCAGTCTGGTCGTCTGTTCGCCAGAAGCGCTATCCAGGCGTTCGGTCTGCATTCCGATAGCTTTTAAAGCTTGTTCAACCGGAGATAACGATGGCAATTCGTGCCGCACGGTTAATGTCCGCTGCATCAGATTGAAGTCAAGGTCAATCACACCCGTCAATGTAGCCAACTTGCTCCGGATCAGCGCCTCTTCTGTAGGGCAATCCATGTTCTCGATTCGGTAGACGGCCTGAGCCACTTCAGCTGTTGGCTGGGCTTGCGAAGCGGGTTGGCTCATCGGTATGGTCGAACAACCGCATCCCTTTGAACTGCAGTTACTCATAGCGTTTCCTGTGATTTAGGTTTATGTGTTGTTCATTAAGAACTCTATAGCTACTATAGAGTCAAGTTTTAAATGAGGATGAGGGATGGAAATCAAGATTGGTGAACTTGCCAGGCGGACAAAATGCGAAACTGTCACTATTCGTTACTATGAGAAAGAGGGGTTATTGCCAAAGCCAGCGCGCAGTGATGGTAACTTCCGGCTCTACAGTGAGTCTCATGTCGAACGCCTGCAATTCATTCGCTATTGTCGGTCTCTGGACATTACGTTGGTAGAAATACGGACATTATTGGCGCTGCGGGACAATCCGGGTCAGGATTGCGGCGAAGTCAGTTTACTACTGAATGATCATATCCAGCAGGTGGAGGCACGCATAGAAGTATTGTTGCAGTTGAAGAAACACCTGTCCGTTTTGCGCGAAAGGTGTTCTGGCACCCGGCAGGTAGATGAGTGCGGTATCCTGCAAGGGCTAACGAATCACTCTTGCCATCCAGTTCGCATTCCAACTTGAAGGGAACCGAGCCCGGTGTTTTGATAATGCCAGTGATGAATGACATATTGTGTATGATGTTGCTGGCAGTCAATTATATACTACCGGTAAAGAACAAAATCTAATCCTGAGTCAGTAAGGGCAGAAATAATCTGGCATATTGCTTATCTGTAAGGCTAGTATGAAGAATAAACACAGAGACGCCCGCCTCTTCTCTGAGAGATATAGACAAGGGCTCCTTTTGAGGGAACGAATATCATAGTTGTCAATGTTGCTTTTTAATCAGATGTCACTTCTTTATAAAGAGCCTGAATGCGGCAAATCTGGGAGGGACTGTACCCTGTCGCATCCGCTGTTTCCCTGATACTCAGTTTCTTGACATGACGGTAGTACAGGACTTTCTGATGACGCTCCTGATCGGCCTGCTTACCCCGGTATTTTCCCAGTTTATGCGCCCGTTCAATACCCTGCTTCTGGCGCTGGCGGCGGTTCAGCCAGTCCTTATGCGACATCGCGGCCATCAGATCGATAAGCATGTTATTGATGGCGGTTATCACAGCGCGGGTGATCGGGTCAGCCTGCGAAGGGTCTTTATCTGACAGTGCCTGCCATGAGGTTGGGACATCCAGGCTGACAATCCGCAGTTCGTGTTGTTCGATCTGCTTTTTCAGCGTCCTCCAGTCGCTGTTACTCAGGCGGGTCAGGCGGTCTATCTGCTCGACCAGTAAAATATCATTACGGTGACTGTCCATCAGCAAGCGTCCCAGTTCCGGGCGGTCAAGTTTTGTACCGCTGATGTTCTCCCGGTAGTAACTGGCAATTTTATGCCCCCGCTCCTGAACGAACTGCTCCAGCATCTCTTTTGCCCGGTCGGCGAACTGATCTTCCGTCGATGCTCTTAAATAAGCTCTGATGAACATTTTTTAACCGCATTGTCGCATTTAGATTATTGCATTAATTCTATCGCATATAGGTTATGTCATTCATGGAGTATCGTCACATTTTGTTTATGCCGTCAGGGTGTACCCTTATGCGATAACCATTTTTGTTAAAAATACCGCATCGGATAATTTATGAGGGAAACTATATGGCAAGGAGGCAGATTCTTTCTCTGTCGGAAAGAGAATCATTACTGGCATTGCCAGACGATGAGTTAACGCTGACCCGGATGGCCTATTTCAGTGAGCATGATCTGGCGCTTATCTGTGCTCACCGTAAACCCGCCAGCCGTTTTGGTTTTGCCGTCCTTCTTTGCTATCTGAAAAATGTTGGCTTTGCCCCGGATAAAAAAATCCCACCCTCTGATGCACTGCTGAAACATATCGCCAGCAGGCTAAATCTTACCGGTGATCTCTGGCCTGCTTACCTTTCCGGCAGGGATACGACCCGGCGCGAGCATTTAACCGAACTGTACCGCTATCTTGGCGTGAAGGCATTTACCGGCAAAATACAGCAGGACTGTATTACACACCTGCTGTCGATGGCGACGCGTACTGATAAAGGTATTCTCCTGGCCGAAGAGATGCTGGTCTGGCTCCGGCAGAACAACGTAATAATCCCCGCGATTGATGTCGTGGAGCGTACCTGTGCTGAGGCCATGGCAGGCGGCGATAAAATCGTATTTCAGACTCTGAATGCCCCGTTAACTCCGGCTCACAGGGATGCCCTGGATCGTTTACTTGAGTCATCGGATAATCAGTCTTCCAGGCTGACATGGCTTCTGCAACCGCCGGGTAAAATCAATGGTAAGAACGTGCTGCAACATCTTGATCGGCTCAGCAGCGTTGAATCGCTGGCATTACCGGAAGGTATAGATCGTACCATTCACCAGAACCGGTTGCTGAAACTGGCGCGGGAAGGCCGGAAGATGAGTAGCCGTGATTTGACCCGATTTTCAGCAACCCGGCGTCATGCGATCCTGGTGTGCGTGCTGGAAGAAGCCAGAGCCACACTGACAGACGAAGTGATTGAGTTGCATGAGCGAATGCTGAACAGCCTTTTCAGCAAAGCCAAAAGAACACAGGCAGAGCGCCTTCAGCAGACCGGAAAGCTGATCCAGTCAAAACTGAGGCAGTACATCGATGTCGGTCAGGCGCTGTCTGATGCCCGCGATTCCGGTGACGATCCATGGCTCGCAATAGAAAATATACTCCCATGGCCTGAATTTGTCGCCAGTCTGGAGGAAACACGCCATCTCGCCAGAAAAAATAATTTTGACCCGCTGCATATTATTACCGAGAAATACAGCATATTACGGAAATATGCCCCACGCATGTTATCCACTTTACAGTTAGTCGCAACCCCGGCAGCGCAACCTCTGGCTGATGCGCTGGTTGTGATCAAGGATATGTACCTGAAGCACTCACGTAAAGTTCCGGCGACTGCGCCGCTTGAGTTTGTCCCTGAAAGCTGGCACAGGGTGGTGATTACACCTGCGGGTATTGATCGGCAGTATTATGAATTTTGTGCGCTCAGCGAGCTTAAGGGAGCGTTGCGCTCCGGGGACATCTGGGTTAAAGGCTCACGGCGCTACAAAAATTTTGATGATTACCTCATTCCCGAAAAGGACTTTGACAAACTCACTCCGGCGCTGCCACTGCCCGTATCTGCTGATTACCATGAGTACATTACCAGCCGTATGACCCTGCTTCAGTCCAGACTTGAAGAGGTCAATGCCATGGCAGCCCTTGGTGAACTGCCCGATGTGGAAATTTCCGACAGGGGCGTAAAAGTCTCTCCGCTGGATAACTGCGTACCGGCGCAGGTTTCACCGCTGGCAGAGCTGGTTTACAGCATGCTACCGCGCCCTAAAATCACGGAAATTCTCGATGAGGTAAACGGCTGGACGACGTTTACCCGACATTTTTCGCATATAAAAAATGACATTACCCGTCCCGATACCCGCCTGCTTCTCACCACCATTCTTGCGGATGGCATCAATCTTGGCCTGACAAAAATGGCAGAAGCCTGCCCCGGGAGTACCAAATCATCACTTGAAGATATTCAGGCATGGTACATCCGCGACGAAACCTATTCAGCCGCCCTTGCAGAACTGGTAAACGCGCAGGGGAAAAGGCCGCTGGCGGCATTCTGGGGAGACGGGACAACATCATCATCAGATGGACAGAATTTCAGAACAGGCAGCACTGGCCGCTACGCAGGACAGGTTAACCCGAAATATGGGCAGGAGCCCGGACGACAGTTTTATACCCATATTTCGGATCAATACAGCCCGTTTTACACCTGCATAATAAGTCGGGTCAGGGATTCAACCCATGTTCTCGATGGCTTGCTGTACCACGAAAGTGACCTGAAAATCAGGGAGCATTACACCGATACCGCGGGTTTCACCGATCATGTCTTTGCCCTGATGCATCTGCTGGGATTTGCGTTCTGTCCGCGAATCAGGGATCTCCATGACAAGAAGCTGTTTATCAAAGGGAAAGCAGACCAGTACCCGGCGCTTCAGTCACTGATATCAACGACCAGCCTGAACCTGAAAGAGATCGAAATTCACTGGCGTGAAGTGTTGCGTCTGGCAACCTCGATAAAGCAGGGAACAGTGACGGCATCCCTGATGCTGAAAAAGCTTGCCAGCTACTCAAAGCAAAATGGACTTGCCAAAGCACTGAGAGAAATTGGCCGTATTGAACGAACGCTGTTTATGATCGACTGGTTCCGCGATCCGGCACTTCGTCGGCGGGTCCAGGCGGGACTGAATAAAGGAGAAGCCCGTAACGCGCTGGCGCGCGCGGTATTCCTGCACCGTCTGGGTGAAATCAGGGATCGTAAACCGGAAAATCAGAGCTATCGCGCCAGTGGACTGACGCTGCTGACGGCAGCTATCTCGCTGTGGAATACCGTCTATATGGAAAGAGCGGTCGATGCCCTGAAGCGTAAAGGGGTGAAGATCAACGATCAATTGCTGTCGCATTTGTCCCCGCTAGGCTGGGAGCATATCAATCTGACAGGCGATTATATCTGGAAAAGCAACCGGATACCGGCTTCCGGTAAGTTTCGTCGGTTGAGACCCGCTAAAGTCGAAAGGTCAAAAAATAGCCTTAACGAACTGGTAAACGCGCAGGGGAAAAGGCCGCTGGCGGCATTCTGGGGAGACGGGACAACATCATCATCAGATGGACAGAATTTCAGAACAGGCAGCACTGGCCGCTACGCAGGACAGGTTAACCCGAAATATGGGCAGGAGCCCGGACGACAGTTTTATACCCATATTTCGGATCAATACAGCCCGTTTTACACCTGCATAATAAGTCGGGTCAGGGATTCAACCCATGTTCTCGATGGCTTGCTGTACCACGAAAGTGACCTGAAAATCAGGGAGCATTACACCGATACCGCGGGTTTCACCGATCATGTCTTTGCCCTGATGCATCTGCTGGGATTTGCGTTCTGTCCGCGAATCAGGGATCTCCATGACAAGAAGCTGTTTATCAAAGGGAAAGCAGACCAGTACCCGGCGCTTCAGTCACTGATATCAACGACCAGCCTGAACCTGAAAGAGATCGAAATTCACTGGCGTGAAGTGTTGCGTCTGGCAACCTCGATAAAGCAGGGAACAGTGACGGCATCCCTGATGCTGAAAAAGCTTGCCAGCTACTCAAAGCAAAATGGACTTGCCAAAGCACTGAGAGAAATTGGCCGTATTGAACGAACGCTGTTTATGATCGACTGGTTCCGCGATCCGGCACTTCGTCGGCGGGTCCAGGCGGGACTGAATAAAGGAGAAGCCCGTAACGCGCTGGCGCGCGCGGTATTCCTGCACCGTCTGGGTGAAATCAGGGATCGTAAACCGGAAAATCAGAGCTATCGCGCCAGTGGACTGACGCTGCTGACGGCAGCTATCTCGCTGTGGAATACCGTCTATATGGAAAGAGCGGTCGATGCCCTGAAGCGTAAAGGGGTGAAGATCAACGATCAATTGCTGTCGCATTTGTCCCCGCTAGGCTGGGAGCATATCAATCTGACAGGCGATTATATCTGGAAAAGCAACCGGATACCGGCTTCCGGTAAGTTTCGTCGGTTGAGACCCGCTAAAGTCGAAAGGTCAAAAAATAGCCTTAACGAATGGAAGGGACTTCCCCTGATTATGCGCCTGATTAACTCTTGTGCAATCATGGGGTAAACACAACCCCGGAGGGATTCGTTATGACCATTACTACTGTCGGTATCGATCTTGCTAAAAATGTGTTCGCTGTTCATTGCGTTGACCAGAATGGCAAAACCGTTCTGGTTAAATCCAGAGTAACCCGCGCAGCTCTTCCCGGGCTGATTGCTGGTTTGCCGCCCTGTGTTATCGGGATGGAGGCGTGCTCCGGGGCTCATTACTGGGCAAGACTGTTTCGGCAGTATGGTCATGAGCCGCGTCTGATGGCCGCTAAATTTGTATCGCCTTACCGCATGGCTGGTAAATCAGGGAAAAATGATGCAGCTGATGCTCAGGCTATCTGCGAGGCGGTTCGTCGCCCACATATGCGGTTTGTGCCGGTTAAGGATGAGAGCCAGCAGGCAATGCAGTGTCTGCATCGTACCCGACAGGGTTTTATCGAAGAGAAAACAGCAACATATAATCGTCTCCGGGGGTTGATATCTGAATTCGGCGTTATCGCCCCACAAAGTACAGATGCCCTGCGCCACATAGTTTTTGAGCAGAAGAATTCTTTACCACTTCAGGTTCAGCAATGTGTTGATGATTTGCTGGAGCACGTTGCTCGCATTGAAGATAACATCGCTGAATATGACCGAATTTTGTCCCGCATGGCCAAAACAGATCATCGCAGTCAGCGGCTGATGGAATTGAAGGGCGTTGGCCCCACAACGGCCTGTGCGCTGGTCGCCAGTATCGGTAATGCACATGATTTTAAGAATGGGCGCCAGCTGGCAGCCTGGCTGGGACTGACACCATCGCAGTACAGCAGCGGCGGAAAGTCGAAGCTTGGCAGGATAACGAAAGCTGGCGATTCGTATCTGAGAACACTTCTGGTTCAGGGTGCCCGCTCGGTACTGATCGGGGCGGAGAAAAGGACTGATTTATTCAGTCGTTGGGTCTGCTCACTGGTCGAACGCAGAGGATACTGGCGCGCTGTTGTTGCCATCGCTGCCAAAAATGCAAGACTGTGCTGGGCATCATTGCATTACGGTGATGATTTCAGGTTGTACTCAGCCAGCTAAAGTACAAAGCTGTATGACCATCTGTTCTGCAACTCGTTGATGATAAAGGGTTAGACCCCGTGAGGTATATCTGCTTATTGTACAGGGCAAGTGTACCCGACTAACGAACTAGAGCCTCACGAGCGTCTTTCATCAGGGTCCGAATCGATGACGATTCATCATGACCGTTTATAGTACCGCAGTCTCTCCCCTTTATTTTTTTACTATAGTGCAGACAGAAACCGTAAACACCGGCGTTGACATGCCGGGGAAGCCCTTATAGTACAATAATTTTCGATATCCAAACTCACCCCAGATAATGCCCGATGACCTTGTCATGCAGCTCCACCGATTTTGAGAACGACAGTGACTTCCGTCCCAGCCTTGCCAGATGTTGTCTCAGATTCAGGTTATGTCGCTCAATGCGCTGAGTGTAACGCTTGCTGATAACGTGCAGCTTTCCCTTCAGGCGGGATTCATACAGCGGCCAGCCATCCGTCATCCATACCACGACCTCAAAGGCCGACAGCAGGCCCAGAAGACGCTCCAGCGTGGCCAACGTGCGTTACCTAACAATAAACCTGTTTAAATATCCAGATAAAAACATTCAATCTGGGTCAAATGAGTGATACAGTTTCACCCATAAGACCCAATGGAGGCAATATGTCTGAATTTGAATTACTGGCGCAGGATCTGCTTGAGAAAGCAGAAGCGGAAGAACAACTGCGACAGGAAAATGATAAAAAGCTGCTCGGGCAGGTGCTGGAAATCTATGACCAGAAGTACGTGGCTGAACTGCTTAGAAAAGTTGGTAAAAATGAGTGGAGTCGCGAGACTCTTAATCGCTGGATTAATGGTAAGTGCTCACCTAAGACGCTGACGTTAGCCGAAGAGGAACTTCTACGAAAAATGCTTCCGGAAGCGCCTGCACATCACCCTGACTATGCCTTCCGGTTTATTGACCTGTTTGCTGGGATTGGAGGTATACGGAAGGGCTTCGAAACCATCGGTGGCCAGTGCGTTTTTACCAGTGAATGGAATAAAGAGGCTGTGCGCACATATAAAGCTAACTGGTTTAACGATGCTCAGGAACACACTTTCAATCTCGATATTCGGGAAGTCACGCTCAGTGATAAACCTGAAGTACCTGAAAACGATGCCTATGCTTACATTAATGAGCATGTGCCGGATCATGATGTACTTCTAGCAGGTTTCCCCTGTCAACCGTTCAGCCTTGCGGGCGTAAGCAAGAAAAACTCGCTCGGGCGCGCGCATGGTTTCGAATGTGAGGCTCAGGGAACGCTTTTCTTCGATGTGGCGCGTATTATACGCGCAAAAAAACCTGCCATCTTTGTTCTTGAAAACGTTAAAAACCTGAAGAGCCATGACAAGGGTAAAACCTTTAAAGTCATCATGGATACCCTCGACGAACTGGGCTATGAAGTTGCGGATGCAGCTGAGATGGGCAAAAACGATCCTAAAGTTATCGACGGAAAGCACTTTTTACCTCAGCACCGAGAACGTATCGTTTTGGTCGGTTTCCGTCGTGATCTGAACATTCACCAGGGCTTTACCCTGCGCGATATTAGTCGTTTTTATCCGGAACAGCGTCCGTCATTTGGCGAACTGCTGGAACCCGTGGTTGACAGCAAATATATACTGACGCCGAAACTCTGGGAGTATCTCTATAACTACGCCAAAAAGCACGCAGCTAAGGGTAACGGATTCGGTTTTGGCCTCGTTAATCCTGAAAATAAAGAAAGCATTGCCCGTACGCTTTCTGCTCGCTATCACAAAGACGGGTCTGAAATTCTGATAGACCGTGGCTGGGATATGGCCACAGGTGAAACAGACTTCGCGAACGAAGAAAATCAGGCGCATCGGCCCCGCAGGCTGACTCCACGAGAGTGCGCGCGCCTTATGGGTTTTGAAAAAGTAGATGGCAGGCCTTTTCGCATTCCTGTGTCAGACACTCAGTCGTACAGGCAGTTCGGTAACTCCGTAGTGGTGCCCGTGTTTGAAGCCGTAGCCAAACTGCTTGAACCTTATATCCTGAAAGCGGTTAATGCCGATTCGTGCAAGGTTGAACGAATCTGATCGCTCCTCCCGGTATTTATGCCGGGAGATAATCTATGGAATATCTGCGTAAAGCCCTGTCAGCTCAGCAATAAACGCACCTAGCGTCATTAGCTCAGCTCTCACCGCCTCCGGGTATTTTTTGTGCAGCGATGATGGCACGACCAATCTGACACCCGACTCCCGCATCTCCCGATATTGAGCCAGAGAAACTCCCTCCTGGAGTGTAAACAGATGCACCTGATGAATTTTATCGGCCTCATTCAGTATCTGACGCCAGCGATCCTTACAGGTAGTCTTGACTGCCAGCATGCGCAGATTTTCTACGGGAAACTCAGTATCGTGGTAAGCCCCTGCGGAAGGGAAAAGGAAATCGGGTTTTTTATTACCTTCTGTGATGGCCTGCGTCGCAAAGTGTCGCAGGCCGTGCTCAATGAATAGATGCTCCAGGTGCAGTTCCAGCGACTTCCCGGCTCTGGATTTACGGCGATTGCTGACAGAATTGGCCAGCGCAATAAATTCATCCACAGAGCCAAATCCTTTCCGGATGATATCCAGAACATGCAGTTCCTCAACCAATAGAAATATGTCGTACTCCACGCGCCGGCGGTCAAGAAGTTGCTCATCCGGATCAAGGGAATTTTTCACATAATGGCTGGCTGCATACTGAATAATTTCACTTCCCGACGGAAAGCGCAGGTGCCAGTCTTCAGGTAGAATATATTTATGATTTACTGGCGCTTGCTGTAGAGATAGTCCGCCTAGAATCTGTCCTGCGGGGCCGGATATTAGCGCTCCGGGTATAACTTCACCAATAGCGGTCTCAATGACGTCCTCTTCATCAGTGCTGGCGCATACCCAAATATTTACTTCCTTACAGTCCCCCCCTTGCTCATCAAGCTTGAAAGCCAGGAGCGTCAGAGCCCCTGTATTTTCAGGATTCTGAAGTGGGCTGCCTCTACCCCAGCGGGTAATCCTTTTTTCATTCCGGGTTTTACCAAAATGACGGCTGTTATAATAAATTGCCCGGGCTTCGCTGTCAGGGCAATCATGCGATGACACATGTGCGGTGAGAAAAACCGAAGGGTTCAGTTCACGGGTATGGTTGATAGACGGAAAGAGTTTTTCAACGATACCTGAAGGGATATAAAGCCCTACCTGGTGACCACCTGTTGCGCCGGTATCGTTGGCGGAAAGGCGTTTGATGTAGACGAAGTAATTCTCACATGCGATCTCAAGTAGCCAGTTGTGGAAAACCGACATAAGCATCCCCTGTTACCCTGAAACTCTACTCACCATTTTTTCATGATTATATACAAACAGCCAGAAAGGCTGTTACAGACGATTTGATCTGCAACCTATTGGTTAAATTAATGTATCAAAAACGATGGTTTTTGTGACAGTCTTGAAAAGTCCTGACTTCTCCCGAAAAATGACTCCCCTCATGTAACAAAACTCGTTACTGTATCAACATAACAATAACCCCATAACTAATTAGCGAGAAAAGAATGAAAATCGGCTATGCACGTAAATCTACGCATCTTCAGGATGTGGCGCACCAGGTTGACGAACTAACAAAAGCTGGATGTGAGCAAATCTATCAGGATCAGACCTCACGTAGCGGCCCAAAGCGCGACAAAAAAGGTGCGCTGGAACTGGAGAACTGCCTGAAAGCATTGCGCGAGGGAGATACCCTAGTAGTTTGGGCACTAGATCGGCTCGGTGGTTCATTGGGTCAAGTCATTACTTTACTCGACGACCTGAAGAAACGCGGAATAACTTTCATAGCCATCAAGGACAGAATAGACACAAATGCGCCAGTTATAGGGGAAATCTATACTCATCTGATGGCGATATTCTCTAGCTTTGAACGCAACCGCAATATTGAAAGAACGCGCTCAGGCCTTGCAGCTGCACGCGCAAGGGGCCGTGTGGGAGGGAGAAAACCGTCACTTTCTGAAGAAGATGTTAAACAAATTAGAATCTTACTTGCTGATCCTGAAATGACAGTTGGTGCAGTTGCTAAGCGCTTCAACGTTTCTCGCATGACTATTTATGGCACTGTTGCAAAGTTAGCGATGAGGCAGCCTTTTGTCTTATTCAAAGGCCTTACATTTCAAAAACTCTGCTTACCAGGCGCATTTCGCCCAGGGGATCACCATAATAAAATGCTGAGCCCTGGCCTTTGCGTAGTGCACGCATCACCTCAATACCTTTGATGGTGGCGTAAGCCGTCTTCATGGATTTAAATCCCAGCGTGGCGCCGATTATCCGTTTCAGTTTGCCATGATCGCATTCAATCACGTTGTTCCGGTACTTAATCTGTCGGTGTTCAACGTCAGACGGGCACCGGCCTTCGCGTTTGAGCAGAGCAAGCGCGCGACCATAGGCGGGCGCTTTATCCGTGTTGATGAATCGCGGGATCTGCCACTTCTTCACGTTGTTGAGGATTTTACCCAGAAACCGGTATGCAGCTTTGCTGTTACGACGGGAGGAGAGATAAAAATCGACAGTGCGGCCCCGGCTGTCGACGGCCCGGTACAGATACGCCCAGCGGCCATTGACCTTCACGTAGGTTTCATCCATGTGCCACGGGCAAAGATCGGAAGGGTTACGCCAGTACCAGCGCAGCCGTTTTTCCATTTCAGGCGCATAACGCTGAACCCAGCGGTAAATCGTGGAGTGATCGACATTCACTCCGCGTTCAGCCAGCATCTCCTGCAGCTCACGGTAACTGATGCCGTATTTGCAGTACCAGCGTACGGCCCACAGAATGATGTCACGCTGAAAATGCCGGCCTTTGAATGGGTTCATGTGCAGCTCCATCAGCAAAAGGGGATGATAAGTTTATCACCACCGACTATTTGCAACAGTGCCCTTTATGGCACGCAAGTTGGAAGAGTTGGGGCATTCCCCAAAGCTGATATCACCACAATTTGTCCGCCCGTTCGTTAAAAGCAATAAAAACGACTTTGTCGACGCCGAAGCTATTTGTGAAGCTGCATCGCGTCCGTCTATGCGTTTTGTGCAGCCCAGAACGGAATCTCAGCAGGCAATGCGGGCTCTGCATCGTGTCCGTGAATCCCTGGTTCAGGATAAGGTAAAAACAACCAATCAAATGCATGCTTTTCTGCTGGAATTTGGCATTAGCGTTCCCCGAGGAGCTGCCGTTATTAGCCGACTGAGTACCCTTCTTGAGGACAATAGTTTGCCTCTTTACCTCAGCCAGTTATTGCTGAAATTACAACAGCATTATCACTATCTTGTTGAGCAGATTAAAGATTTGGAATCCCAGTTGAAACGAAAGTTGGACGAAGATGAGGTTGGACAGCGCTTGCTGAGCATTCCCTGCGTCGGAACACTGACAGCGAGTACTATTTCAACTGAGATTGGCGACGGGAAGCAGTACGCCAGCAGCCGTGACTTTGCGGCGGCAACAGGGCTTGTACCTCGGCAGTACAGCACGGGAGGTAGGACGACATTGCTGGGAATTAGTAAGCGAGGTAATAAAAAGATCCGAACTTTGTTGGTTCAATGTGCCAGGGTATTCATACAAAAACTGGAACACCAGTCTGGCAAATTGGCCGATTGGGTCAGGGATTTACTGTGCCGGAAAAGCAACTTTGTCGTCACTTGTGCTCTGGCAAACAAGCTGGCCAGAATAGCCTGGGCCCTAACGGCACGACAGCAAACTTATGTAGCATAACGGCAGAAATACACCGGTTTAAAGAATTACTGATCTGGTTTTGCGAATACTGATATTGATGATACTAACGGCCCACCGGCCTGTTGAGGAACCTGTAAAACGGAAAGGCTCATTGAAGCCGTATATTTTCTGGAGGTTCATCAGGCGCGGAACTCATCAAGGCGCGGGAATAAAATCCCATTCAGACGCCGGATAGATTCAAGCAAGCCAACTTGTCGTCAAAATCGGTGTTGCAAAAACGGGAGTGACCATAGATTCCGTTTTCTGAGACGACCCCTGGCTGCGCGCCTACGACTTCACGACTGACCGCGGCGCCATGGCGCTCAATGACTACGCCCGCTCCAACGACCCCTTTACACGGGTCGGCCGGCAGCAGGTCGCTGTCGACGTCTCCAGCGTCATCCGCGCGTCCCCGGACAGCTTCCGCGTCGCCTGGGTCGAGCGCCGATACGAAAATGGCCAGCTCGCCGAGACCACGCGCTGGACCGCGATCCTGACGATCGTCGTGCAGATCCCCCGAAACGCCGACCGGCTCAGGGCGAACCCGCTCGGCATCTACGTCAACGCCATCAACTGGTCACGGGAGCTTGGGCAATGAAGCCGTATTTCCGTAAAGCCGGAAACCCGGCTTCACACACACACGTACTCCCGGCTCTCCGTAGAGCCGCATTCCCGGTCGTTCTGCTAGCGGCGACCGCGCTCGCGGGCTGCGCGACCACCAATCCGCCGCCGGAGATTTCCTACGACAATGCGGCTCCGGCGGTGCAGACCGTCGATCCACCCGCGCCGGTCACCGTGGTCGAGCTGCCCCGGCCGCTGCCGCTGCCTGGCCAATTGCAGCGTGTGGAGGAGACGCGGCGTGCCCCGGAGCCTTCTAATCCGACCGCTCGCGTCAACCAGGCAAACGAGGCGGCACGAGTCCAGCCGGTGCGCGACGGCTTCATTAACTCGATGCAGGTCTACCCGTGGACTCAAGGGGCGCTTTATCAAGTCTATACCGCCGTCGGGCAGATCACCGACATCGCGCTCCAACCCGGGGAGCAGCTTGTCGGCGCAGGCCCGGTGGCCGCCGGCGACACAGTGCGCTGGATCATCGGCGACACCGAGAGCGGATCGGGGGCAACGCGCCAGATCCACATCCTAGTAAAGCCCACCCGCGCCGACCTGATGACAAACCTCGTCATCAACACCAACATGCGCACCTATCACATGGAGCTGCGCTCGACAGAGCGCACCTATATGGCGTCGGTCTCATGGCAGTATCCGCAAGACCAGCTCATTGCGCTGCGCCGTCAGAACGCCGAGGCGCAGGCGGCCCAGCCGGTGGCGAGCGGCGTCGATCTCGCGAACGTCAACTTCCGCTATGCGATCGAGGGCGACCGTGCGCCGTGGCGGCCGCTGCGCGCCTTCGACGACGGACGCCAGGTCTTTATCGAGTTTCCGCGCGGCATCGGTCAGGGCGAGATGCCGCCACTCTTCGTCGTCGGCCCCGAGGGCAACACCTCTGAGCTCGTGAACTATCGCGTTCGCGGCCACCACATGATCGTTGATCGTCTGTTCGCGGCTGCCGAACTTCGCTTCGGCTCCGGCCGCGAGCAGAAGCGCGTCAGGATCGTCCGCACAGACGGGAGGCCGACCTCGTGAGCGAGAACCCGCCCCGGATTGAGGAAGTGCCGGACGACGATGCGCAGCCCCTGACCGGCGAGCCGGTCGGGCCTGCGCCGATGCGGCTGCGGGCCGAACCGCCCCGCGTCACCCGGTTGTCGCGGAAGGTTCTCGCCGGCCTCGGTCTTGTCGCCAGCGTCGGGCTCGGAGGTGCGCTGATCTACGCGCTTCAGACCCGCGACGCCGGTCGGCCGAACGACGAACTCTATTCGACCGAGAACCGCTCGACCGCTGACGGACTGGCCGGCCTGCCGCGAGATTACAGTGGCGTGCCACAGCTCGGTCCCCCTCTTCCCGGTGACCTCGGCCGGCCGATCCTTAGTACCCAGGATCGCGGACAGCCGGTGCCCACACCCGGGACGGCCACGCCCAATCCCGGCATCAGCCCGGAAGAGCAGCGCCGCCTTCAGGAAATCGAGACCGCGCGCACCAGCCGTCTCTTCTCCGGATCGGAAAGCCGGGGCACACCCGCTGCTGCGGGAGCTGCCCCAGCGCTCGCGCCGGTGCCGGATTTGGCGAGCATTGGCCTCGCTCCGCCGCCCGCCACGCCCTCGGCGCAGGACCGGCAGAACGCGTTTCTGAACGCCGCGGCCGATCGCAGGACGGTTGCGCCCGATCGCGTCGCTGCGCCAGTATCGCCGAACGTCCTTCAGGCGGGAGCAGTGATATCCGCGGCGCTGATCACCGGCATCCGATCCGATCTACCCGGCCAGATCACCGCGCAGGTCACCGAAAACATCTACGACAGCCCAACCGGCCGTATCTTGCTTGTGCCGCAAGGCACTCGTGTGGTCGGGCAGTACGACAACAACGTGCAGTTCGGCCAGAGCCGAGTCCTGCTCGTCTGGACTCGGCTCGTCTTCCCGAACGGGCGCTCGATCGTTCTCGAGCGCCAGCCTGGTGCTGACGCTGAAGGGTTCGCCGGGCTGCAGGATGGCGTCGATTACCATTGGTGGGATCTGGCCAAGGCTGCGGGATTGTCGACACTGCTGAGCGTCGGCGCCGAACTCGCGGTCGACAACGACGATCAGCTCGTTCAGGCGATCCGGAACGGTGGGCAGGACACCATCAACGACGCAGGGCAGCAGATTGTGAGGCGTCAGCTCAACGTCGCGCCCACGATCACTATTCGGCCCGGATTTCCCGTGCGCGTTCTCGTGACGCGAGACTTGGTACTGGAGCCATATGGAGGGTGATGATGTCGAAGCTTAAGCTAGGCCCCATCGCGGACGACAAGCCGCTTAAGGTACAGGTCGAGCTACCTGCAGCTCTCCACCAGGACCTTGTTGACTACGCCCACCTATTGGGCCGAGAGCAAGGTCAGTCCGCTGTTGACCCAGCTCGGTTAATCGTCCCGATGTTACAACGGTTCATCGCGACAGACCGTGGCTTCGCCAAAGCCAGGCGAACGTTGACGCCGGGGAGCGCCGATTAATCCGTGGTCCCCGCTCTAGAGGGGGTGTCGAAACACTTCAGCAGCAGCGGCAGAGTCGGGTTGTCGTTGTCACTGGAAGAAATTATAGCGGCCGTCGGCGCCCGCGCCGATGGGAGCGGGATCAACGCGATATCCGGCCGGTAGATCACGCTGGTGATGGTCAAGCCGAAGCCCTGTTCGACCATCGTCAGCAGGGTTTCTCGGCTGACTTGTTGGATCGAGAGTTGAACCGCTCCGTCTCCGGCGCCCACCATGCGCCGGAGTATGCCAGCGAGCTCACGCCCAGCGCCATCCGAGCGAACGAGGAAGACTTCGTCACAAACGTCCTCCCACGACAGCTGTGGCCGTGCTGCCAACTCGTGAAGCGGGGACAATGCCACGAACAGATCTGGTTCGCAGAGACGTCGAACTTGGAACTGAGGGCTCTTGCTCGCACTCAGGCTGATTGCTGCGTCCAGTAATCCGCGCTTCACCCCCAAAGTGTTTTCTTCTGAAGTGCCTTCCTCAAGCTTTACCTCGATCGTCGGATGTCTATTTCTGAATGCCGAGAGAATGTTGATGATCGGGCACGCCGGGAACGCTTCAAGCATTCCAAACCTCACGAGCCCGGTCTTGAGTTTCCGCGCGGAGCGGATCTCCGTTGCGGCGTTACGAAGGTAGCGCGCTCCCACCACCGCTTGTTGAAGGAAGCGCTCACCTTCTGGAGTCAGCCCTGCCCCCGCTCGCGTACGCTTGAAGAGAGAAAAGCCAAGTTGGCGCTCAAACAGCTGCACACGTCGGCTGACGGTGGATTGCGATATCGATAGGCGCTCCGCCGCTCGGCGGAAGCTGCCGGCCTCGGCGACCTGAACGGCGTACTTCAGGTATCGGAGATCAAGAGTCAGGTCGGGCATGAGACCCGTCCGATCATACCGGCGGTCTCATCGGCGAACCGCCTGCGCCCGGTGAGCGGCACCCATGCACGTCCACTTTCATCGAGCCCACCCCCGCTAGCGCCTGGGGAACGAGCACGTCCGTTGATCTCAGATGTGGAATCCGAGCTGAGCCCCTCAATGAGCATGACCATGTCCGAATCTGTCATAGATGCATGCGGCGGTCATACATTTTCACACGCTTGAAGTCTATGCGCGAAGCATATATTCTTGCGGTATGGAGCCTGAGGTCGCCAAGTACCATTTAGGTGCACTCGCGTTGGCCGTTGCAGACAGCATCGCCAGTGTCTCGGCCTCGTTTTCACCAAGCGGCCCGGGGACCGCCGTGATGGTGTTACTCAGCATGGAGCCCGGACTGCCGATCAGCGTTTTGGCTACCTCGATCGGGCTTTCTCATGCCGGGACGGTGCGATTGATCGATAGGCTCGAGCGCGAACAGTTGGTGGAACGACGAAGACAAATCACCGACAGGCGGGCGCGCTTCATTCACCTCACCAATTCGGGGAAGAAGATAACGGACGCCTTGCTCAAGGCACGGGAGCAGGTGATCTCCGAATGTATTTCGCCCCTGTCGCCCAATGACCTCGACATTCTAGGCATGCTGTCGGAGCGGCTCCTTGTGGCAAACGGCTTCGACAAAGATGGCTCGGTCAGCCTTTGCCATCTGTGCGGCTACAGCAGGATCGCGCCTTCCCGTGGTAAAGCTAAGCCGGGGCGCTCGCCACGCTGGAACGTCGCATCAGAAGGCTGACGATATGATCAGGCAGGCTTGAAATAATGGGATCGTTTGCGCTCGAACTTCTTCTATGCGTACTTGCCTTCGGGTTCGGATATGCGGCGAACCAAGGCGGAACCTGTTTAGTGGTGGCCGCTCATGAGTTACACAGAAGACAGCCGCCGAAAATGTTCGTCGGATTTCTCGCAGCGTCGGCAGCGGCAGGCCTGGTTGCGGTCCCGATAGTCTGGACGGGAACACTGGGCGCAACACTCGCACCCTCGACCAGCATCAATTTCCTCCTGCTCATCGGCGCCATCGCCTTCGGCCTCGGCGCACTCATTAATGACACATGCCTGCTCGGATCGCTGGCGCGGCTTGGGGATGGGGAGATGCGACTTCTAGCTCTACCCTTGGGATTAACGATTGGTATCTTGGCTGCCGACCATGGCAGGTTCGGCTACGATTCAACATGGCCAAGCTTAATCTCCAAACCGAGCGCAACAGGCCTCGTTACTCTCCTAGCCTTCCTAGTTGTGCTCGTGCTGGCACTCGTTTTCGTTTCCACGAAGAGCGTTCTGCGAACAAAGCCGGGTTGGTCGTTCGGCGCTTCGATGATTGGACTCGGTATCACTGGCGGACTTCTATATGCACTCTCGCCGGCCTGGACCTTCGCAGACGTGATTCAACGCGCCCTTCCTCTCAGAATGTCCCCGGCCGGCGAGGTCGCGCTCACTGCGGTGATCTCTTCGATCGCAGGCGCCCTAACCGCCTCCTTTCGCCAAGGCAATCTGCGTCTCCAACTGCCGACAGCCAATGGCATTCTGCGATCTGTCGTCGGCGGCACATTGATGGGTATCGGCATCGCGCTCATACCCGGCGGGAATGATGGGTTGATCCTCGCAGCGGTTCCGACTCTTTCACCTGGTGGGATAGTCGCCTACCTTCTGATGACGACGACAATCGTCTTCGGATTTGCAGCGCGTGGTAAGTTATTCCGGCGCTGCCTTTCACGGCCATGATAAGGGCAACAGAGGACTTGCCCTCCTGACATGAGCATTTATCCCGACCGGGAATATCGGCTGACTAGCTCGTATGCCTTTGCAGGCCCTTGGACCATGATGACCACTTCAAAGGCCGCCGGCCCCAGAATCCTGTAGGTTGCATGGTAGGTGTCGTCTCCGCAGGCATAGACGCCACTCGCTTCCAACCCGGTATCCGTCCGCGAGAAACTCAAGCTGAGGAACTGCGTCCCGATATGAGGTCCGTCTGCGAACTCGACGACAACACTGTCCTCGCTCAAGCGATAGCGATACTGCCGGCACGCGGAGAATACTCTGCCATCTGCCAGTGAGAGAATGCCGCTCTCTCGATAAGCGAGCGCGCCTTCGCCGATCGCTGCTACGATTTCGGTGGGCATGGTTATCTCGTCCAGGGCCGCGTCCATCCGTACAGGCTGGACGTTTGCCAACGGGCTATAGGCCCACCCGGAGCGCCAGCCCCATCAAGTCAAAATCCCGCAAAGGTCGCGCGTTTGCTGGGTAAAGGCATCGCCGATGAGGATGGCTTCGTGAGGCAGCGAAGCGCGAGCCAGCCGCTCGACATATCTCGCTTATTAGTATATGGTATATGCGTCGCGCATATACTGCAACGCCTGCCCGAAGCACGTAGACGACGTTCGTGACGTTCCCACGGGACCACTGTTGAGGAATTTTAGATGAGCATTTTCGACCGTTATGAATTTCTTGTCCCCGAGCACGGTCGGAGGGATCTTGGCCTGCTTAGATGGGCTCTCGTGATCGTATTTCTGTGGTTCGGCGCGATGAAGTTCACAGCGTACGAGGCCTATGGTATCGCCCCGTTTATCGAACACAGCCCGATCATGAATTGGCTCGGCATGTTCGGGACGCAGGGGCAAAGCTATTTCATCGGCGTTATCGAGTTATCGACCGGTCTCGTTCTGATCCTTGGTGCATTTCGTCCACTCTTCTCTGCGCTAGGCGCACTAATGTCAGCAGCGACCTATCTGATCACGCTGACCTTTTTCATCACCACTCCAGGTGTCGCGGAGCAGACTGCCGGCGGCTTTCCTGCGATTTCGGCTGCACCAGGGCAGTTTCTACTGAAGGACGCAGTTCTGCTAGCGGCGTCCCTCGTGCTGCTGCGTGCTTCGGTCCGCCACAGAGGGGCGCTTGTGCTCTCGTGACTGTGGTCCTCTCGTGACGGCGGGCGTGCAAATCCTGCAGAACCTCCGCGGGGCATGGATGCTCCGTCGCGATATCGAGCCCGGAGGCGCTCAGCTGCATGGCGACGCGGTCTTCGCCCGTTTCGCCGCAATCCCCGACGTCGTGGAGCACGGACTGTTCCTCAATGGGATTGATACAATCGTGATCGCGCGCGGTGACACGATGGAAGTGCGACGCCGGGGGCAAGCTAGGTCTCGCTGATCTGCACCTGCGCGGCCTGGATGACAGCGCTGACGCGGAGTGATTCTCGGGCGCGACCTACGGCGATTCCGAGCGAAAAGGCTTGCCCTATAGCCGCCAGGTATCAACGGTTCCGCGGCCTTAACGAGCCGGACCCGTTTTTTTCGGCGCGCTCGATCAGTCGAAATCCTCCGAAACCCTTCTAAAACAGGACATTTTCCACAAGCCGCGCGGAGGAAGAGGACCACGGTATGGCTTGCTGTCTATGCTCCGCGCACATATAGATGTGGCAATGGATGGACCTCGAGATCGAAACATTTTCGGGGCGTTCGCACTCATGATCAGCGACGACATCGTTCGCGCTAGTTCATCGCGGGCGCCGGAAGCTGGACCCGCCGCCTCAGCGCTGGCGTTGCTCGCGCACAAGCCCGGGCTCTCGATCCGTATGCTTGCGATCGGGGTGGGCCTTTCACATGCTGGAACTGTTCGCCTGGTGGATAGATTGGTAAGCGAGGGATTGATCGAGCGTAGGGAGCATTCGACAGACGGGCGCGCGCGATCCCTCTATCTTACTCCAACTGGCAAGGTCGCGAGCGACGAGGTCCTGGCCTCGCGCGATCAAGTGATTGCCGAAGGGCTATCGATCCTTAATCCAGACGAACTGAAAACCTTATCGGACATCGCTGAACGCGTTCTCCGAAATCGCTTGGAAAACCTCGAGCAGTCATACCGCATCTGCCGCTTGTGCTGCTACGAGGGCTGCACGAACTGCCCCGTCGATGCCGAATTGCATGAGCGAGGTGTGGACCGCGAGAAGAACGACGACGCGTAGGAGACTCGCAATTGCGGCAGCTCAACGCTGCTCAGATGGCGGGGCTTCATAATGTCAGCGAGCCTACCATCAGCCGCATTCTTTTGGCTACGCGTCAAGCCGGCCGATCGGGCATGGCGGTCTCATTCTAATATGTCGGTGATCGCCCCACTTTTAGCCGCTCAATTGATCGGAACGCGGTTTCGGAAGCGGCCGTTCAAACCACTCGCTGCATTCCCATTTCTCTATGTCCGATAGGTAGTTTCGGGGAAAAGCAGTCGGGAACAGGTTTCGGGAACGCATGCTCCGGCAGGAGCGCAGCGCGCGTCCCAAACGCGTTTTCCCGGTAGAGCTTCCCAATCGGCAAAGTGCGGGCCACCTCAGACTGCGAACGCGAAAAACCGCCTGGCTGGTCACTCAAGGCAGGGTAACGACGATTTTCGCTGCGGATACACCCGCCTTCAGGGCTTCCAAGGCAGCCTGGAGCATTTCAAGGCCCTGGCCCACGATCTTCGCCGGAGGGGCGGGGACGAACGTGCGCGCCGCGAGAGCCTGCGGCAGGAATTCGCGGTAGATCATTGGACCAACCTCGTCATCCTTGAGGCTCGTCCCGGAGATGTGCGTCGCCTCGACTCCAAATGAACGCTCGTCGGGCGGGGCCAGCGTCGCTGCCACCCGGCGCGAGCCCTCGCATCTCGCAACTACGGCAAAACAGTCTTTCATGTGACCGGTCGCGTGAAGCGTTCCAGCGAGACTGCGCCCGCGCATTGCCTCAATCACGTCTTCCACGATGGCTGGACTCGAGTGGTCAAGAACCTCGCTTGCACCCAGCTCCTTCAACAGGCCGACGTTGCGCGCCGAAGCGGTGGCGACGCACCTGTAGCCCGACGCCACCGCGAGCTGGATGGCGTTGCAGCCAACGCTCGACGATCCACCCCAGACCAGAACGACCTCTGGACGCGCGGTCGGCGAGTGTAACGGTGGCGCGAGAGCCAACTGTGTCCGTCCGTAGAGCCCGCTTGCGGCGGTGCCAAGGCCAAGCGGGAGGACTGCCGCATCAGCGAAGGCAATGTTGTTGGGGATCGGCGCCGCCATGTGGTCCAGCACGATCGTGTGGTGCTGGAACGCACCCTGCGCAGGTTGATTTACGGTTGTCCCGACCGCCTGTCCGATGACTCGATCGCCGACCTTGAACCGCTCGACCGCGCCACCGACCGCCGCGACCTCACCGGAGACGTCGCTGCCGAGAATCGCGGGATAGTCGAGCCATGGCAAAAGCGCGACGTCCTGCAGAATCCAGTCGAGTGGGTTGATCGCGATGGCCGCGTTGCGGATCAATATCTCGTTCGCCGCCAGATGCGGCAGAGCGGTGACACCGATCCTCAGTGGCTGCCCCGGCGCTTTCTGCCAGGCGGCCTGATTAGTCACGGTTTCGGTCATCATCAACTCTTTCTGTCAAGTATTACAGCTGGGCGTTCGTCTGAGCGGTCCAACCGCCAGGTCGGGCGCACGAAGTGGCAGCTATAGCCCCCAGGATAGCGCACCAGGTATTCTTGGTGCTCTGGCTCCGCCTCCCAAAAGGGTTCTTCTGGGTTGATCTCCGACACGACCGGGCCTGGCCAGCTTCCTGATGCCTCGATTTCCGCGATGGTTGTGAGGGCGACTTCCTTCTGCACTTCGGTGGTGTAGAAAATCGCCGATCGATAGCTCGGACCGACATCGCTGCCTTGTTGCTCGTAGGTCGTGGGGTCATGTATCTGGAAGAAGAGTTCCAAGAGCGAGCGATAGGCGAGAACGGAAGGGTCGAAGGTCACTTCCACTGCTTCCGCATGGCCGTAATGTCTCGCGTAGGTCGGATCAGGCATTTCTCCGCCTGTGTAACCGACACGCGTCGAAATGACTCCCCTGGCTCGGCGCAGCAAATCCTCCATGCCCCAGAAGCAGCCGCCTGCGAGAATTGCTCGCTCTGTCGCGGCCGCCCTATTGCCGGTAGGCGATTGGCTCACAGTCCGTTCGCCCTCCTCCGTGTGCGCCACGGTCAAGCCAGCCTCGCGGGATCCGCAGCCTGACTGGCGCTCAAGAGCTCGGTCTGCACGTCCGAACCCCGGATGAGACTCAGATCGACGGGACACCGATCAGCGATCGCGAGGATCCGAGCGCGCTGATCATCACTCAGCGGCCCATCGAGGACAATGGTGCGGGTGAACCGGTCGGGTGGCATCATGTCCGGCACCTTCTCGTGCTGCACGGTCGTGCTCGCCCGTTCGAGCGGAAAGCCCTTGCGGTTCGCATAGAGACGCATCGTCATCACCGTGCAGGCTGCGAGGCCGGCAGATACGAGTTCGTAGGGAGATAGTCCGGTCCCGAGGCCACCGACCGATGCTGGCTCGTCGGCGAACAGAGTGTGCTCGCCGCTGCGGACCTTGAGCTGGAACGTCCCTGCAAGAGTTTCGGTGGAGACGACGCCCTCCGCAACCTCGACCTGCGGAAGATCCGCGCTGAGTGGTGGGAGAAAGCGGCTCGCCCAAACCGCCACCATGGCCGCGGCGTAGTTCGCGTCCGCGACGTCGGTGAGAAGGTGATCCGCGTTGTCGAGCGAGATGAAGCTTTTAGGGTGCCTGGACGCGACGAAGATGCGCGACGCGTGGTCGATGCCGACCACCTGATCCAGCGGAGAGTGCATGACCAGCACCGGCCGTCGCAGGGAGGCAATGGCCTTCTCGACGTCGATCCCCTCAACCGCCTCAAGGAACCCTCGGCGAATGAGGAAGGGCCTACCGGCAATCTCCACCGAGGCCTCGCCCTCGCTCGCGATGGTGTCCAGATCATTCGGTCCGAAGAGGCGCAAGATATGCTGAAGGTCGGCCGGCGCACCAATCGTCGCTACCGCCGCAATATCAGGCATGTCGGCGGCGGCTACGATCGCAGCGGTGCCACCCAGGCTGTGCCCGACGAGGAGGGACGGTGACATGCCCGCCGCCGCCATCGCATTTGCGGCGGCCCGAAGGTCCTCGACGTCCGACGCGAAGTTCACAGGTTCTCCCGTCCCACCGCCGATCCCGGTCCCGGCGAAATCGAACCTCAAGACCCCGATGCCCGCACGCGACAGCGCGCGCGAGATGTGAACAGCGGCGCGACTGTCTTTCCCGCACGTGAAGCAGTGGGCGAAGATCGCCCAGCCCCGCGGCGTCCCTTCCGGCGGTTCGAGGTGCCCGGACAGCGGAGAGCCAGCCCCACTGACAAACGTAAATGATCTTCCTGCCATGTCCATCAAACCTCCAGCACGCGGCTTGGCGGTTGCGCTCTCAGAACCTTCGACGGAGCTGAGCGGAGCGCACCGCCAACCGGTAATCGTCATCTCAGGCTATCATTTATATGTCTGGCGCATATAGACAAGCCCCTATACCATGATTATATGCGCCAAGCATACTTCTGCGACCTGCTTTCCAAAGGCGGTCTCACGGAAGAGGTATCAGTCAGGCGCGTGGGCCAAAGGACTATGGAACTCAATCAAGTCAGCTATTTCATCAACTTGGCCGAGACGCTGAATTTCACAGCGGCCGCTCGCTTGAGCGGTGTGTCACAGCCAAGTCTGACCCGCGCGATCCGCCGCTTGGAAGATGAGCTTGGCGGGCCGCTGATCTATCGCGACGGGAAGAACAGCCGCCTGACTGGCCTTGGCCATGACGTCGAGGCAGAATTCCGGCGCATGGTGGTCGCGATGAAGAGCGTTCGCAATCACTCGGAGCACTGGGCGATGGGGGGGCACCGCGTGCTGGATGTCGCCGTCGCGCCCACCGTCGGACCAAAGGAATTTACGGCATTCTTCGAGAGCGCATTGGCGGAGATGCCATCCATCGAAATCAAGCTGCACTCGCTCCAGTCGAACGAGGACACATCGGAGGTGCTTTCAGGAAAATACCACGCGTGCATCATGCCGCGTGAAACAAGACCGGAACGCAAGCTGGATGTGCATCCTCTATTTCGGGAGCGCTTCGTGCTCGGCTGTTCTGCAAACCATCCCTTGGCTGCCAACGAGATCGTGCGCGGCGAAGACCTGCTCGAGTTTCCTTTCGTCGATCGCCTGAAATGCGAGTTTCGCGATCGGATCCTCGATCACTTCGCGCGACGGGACTTGCTCATGCGACCTCGCTTTCGATCAGATCGCGAGGACTGGGTGCAACGGGTCGTCGCTGACGGCCACGCCATATGCATTCTTCCGGAACGATCGCCGACCGTGCAAGGCCTCGTCACTCGGCCGATCGACGGATTTGTCTTGGAGCGCGAAGTCGTGATCGCGACAGTATCCGGCTCCACGGCAACGGTCGAGATACGGAACATCGCGCAGCTGGCAGCCCGGTATGAGTGGAACTGAATCACGACGTGAAGAGCTTCGGCGCTATGGAAACTATACGCGCAGCGTATTGGATAAATCTGGGGCGCACTGCGATAGTCGGCGCAATGACTGCAAAGATAAATGACAGTGTGTCGAGCTCTCTAAATAGCTGCGCCTAATACCGCTACACTTTTGCCTGACCATGTTTTCCTCCGGGGAATGGGCTGGCGGTTTCCATAAAATGGCGGACCTTTTTCAGTAACTGCCACATTGAGCGGCACTGATGATTACGGGTTATCGTGTCATGAAGTGCCTGCCATAGCCGTTCCACATGATTCACCCACGGCGAGTAAACCGGCTGGTAAATTACCCTGAACTTGGGATTTGCTTTCAACCAGCGCTGTGTTTCGCGGCTTTTATGGATAATGTAGTTATCAACGATCAGCGTGATTGTTTTCGCCCGCCGGTAAGTGGCTTTCAGGTGCTTCAGCAGAGCGATAAACAGCGCTGAACTTTTGCTGTTGCCGCCCACGTAGCTGACTTTACCCGTGCCACTGTGCAGTGCGCCGGCCAGATAGTATTTTTCGTTCTGCCCCGGCGTCACTACCCGTTTCTGCTGTCCGCGCAACTGCCAGTCCGCACCGATTTTAGGATTAAGGTGGATATCCACTTCATCTTCATAAAATACCGGATGCTCTGCGCTGCATTCATCCAGCGCTTTGTGGATTACCGCCATCTTTTCATCTTTATGTGGGTCACGGATACGCAGAGTTGGCGCGGCCCTGCGCCATACAAGCCCCGCAGATGGCAACCAGCGGCGAACGGTTCCTGCATGTAACTGGCAACCGGTTATCTCATTGATTTTTATTGCCAGTAATTCGGTGCTCCAGCGTGAACGTTGATAACCAAAATCGCCGGGAGAATGCTTTATCAGCTCACGTAACAGGGTGCAGATATGTTCAAAAGGCCAGCGTCGGGAGCGCCCTGCGGGTAAGGATTTCAGGCCTTCAATACCTGAGTGCGTAAACCAGTTAATCCAGCGACCAACGGATGAACGAGCACAACAGAGAGTTCTGGCAACATCGCTGACCCGTTCACCCCGATGAAGCATCAGCATGGCCGTGAGTCTGCGGGCATGATTTTTATCGCGCGTTTTATGAATAGCTTTCTGCATCAGGCGTCGTTCGCCACGGGGTATTGGTGCTATGATCGGCATCGCTCAGTCCGGTTGGTGGTTTTGGTTGGTTTGGCGATTGATCAGATCGCACAATCCGGGCTGAGTTCCCTTTCAGTGATCTACTATTCCGCGCATCTATTTAGATTAATTATTGGAGACTATCATGAAGTTTGAGAAGTCACAGGCAGCAGTTGACCGCCTGACCCCCGAGCAACGCCGGATTACCCAGGATTCGGGGACCGAAAGGCCCTTCACGGGTGAGCACAACGACAACAAGGAGCCTGGCATCTACGTCGACATAGTGTCGGGAGAGCCGCTGTTCGCTTCAACGGACAAGTTCGATTCGGGTACTGGCTGGCCCAGCTTCACCAAGCCGATCGTTCCGGCAAACGTGAACGAGGTGCGGGACAGTGCACACGGCATGGTCCGGACGGAGGTCAGGTCGGTACACGCCGACAGCCATCTGGGCCACGTTTTCCCGGACGGTCCTTCCGACCGCGGCGGTCTGCGCTACTGCATCAACTCTGCGTCCCTTCGCTTCATCCCGCGCGACGAGATGGAGTCCGAGGGATACGGTGAATATCTCGATCAAGTAGAGGAGGCTTAACATGCATCAGCGCGCTGTTCTCGCAGGAGGATGTTTCTGGGGCATGCAGGATCTGATCCGCAAGCGGCCCGGCATCATCTCGACCCGTGTGGGTTACACGGGCGGCGATATTCCGAACGCCACGTATCGTAATCACGGCACGCATGCCGAGGGGATCGAGATTGTCTTCGACCCGACAGTGACGAGCTACCGGCACATCCTGGAATTCTTCTTCCAGATCCACGATCCGACGACGCTGAACCGCCAGGGCAATGATCGTGGGCTCTCCTACCGGTCGGGCATCTATTATGTCGACGAGGAGCAGAAGCGCGTCGCCGAGGATACGATCGCCGATGTGGATGCCTCGGGGCTGTGGGATGGCAAAGTGGTGACCGAGGTCCAGCCGGTCGGCGAGTTCTGGGAGGCCGAGCCCGATCACCAGGATTATCTGGAGAAGCGGCCGGGCGGCTACACCTGCCACTTCGTCCGTCCCGACTGGGTTCTTCCAAAGCGGCATGAGGCCGGCGATGTGAGCCCTGCGGCCGGGGCTGCAGCGGAATAGGCTTCGCTGCCGTTAGTGCCGCGCCGATCCGGTTCGCAACCTCCGACGACCGCGTCAATCGACGCGGTCGTCGAACCCGGCCTTGAAGCAGATCATTCCATTCAGCCGCCGTCGCAGTGCCAGGATCCAGATATGACAGACCTCTCCTCCTTTCCCATCACGCAGCGCTGGCCAGCATCTTATCCGGATCGCTTGCAACTATACGCGGCCCCCACGCCCAACGGCGTCAAGGTCTCGATGATGCTGGAGGAGACTGGCCTGCCGTATGAGCCCCACTTCGTCGACATCTCGAACAACGAGTCGAAGGATCCAGCGTTCGTGTCGTTGAATCCCAACGGCCGCATACCCGCGATCATCGATCCGGCTGGCCCTGACGGCCAGCCCATTGGCATATGGGAAACCGGTGCGATCCTCATCTATCTGGCCGACAAGACGGGGCAGCTCATCTCAACAACACCCGCCCAGCGGTACGAGACTCTGGCCTGGGTGTTCTTTCAGGTGTCGGGCGTTGGGCCGACCTTCGGACAGCTAGGCTTTTTCCTGCGATTTGCCGGCAAGGACTATGAGGACAAGCGACCTCGGCAGCGCTTTGTTGATGAATCCAGGCGTCTTCTCGGGGTCCTGGATCACCGGCTGGAGGGCCGCGAATGGATTGTCGATGATTACTCGATCGCGGACATTGCGACGTTTGGCTGGGTGAATGCGCTGGTCGAATTCTACGCAGCGGGCGACATCCTCGGCCTAAGCAGCTATTCGAACGTGCAGGCATGGCTCGAACGCGGGCTGGCGCGACCGGCTGTACAGCGTGGCCTGCGAATTCCTGCGAGGCCTGCATGGGGTCGTCTCAGAAAACGGAATCTATGGTCACTCCCGTTTTTGCAACACCGATTTTGACGACAAGTTGGCTTGCTTGAATCTATCCGGCGTCTGAATGGGATTTTATTCCCGCGCCTCGATGAGTTCCGCGCCTGATGAACCTCCAGAAAATATACGGCTTCAATGAGCCTTTCCGTTTTACAGGTTCCTCAACAGGCCGGTGGGCCGTTAGTATCATCAATATCAGTATTCGCAAAACCAGATGAATGATTGTTTAAACTGGTGTATTTCTGCCTTTATGCTTCGTAAGTTTGCTGTCGCGCCGTCAGTGCCCAGGCTATTCTGGCCAGCTTGTTTGCCAGAGCACAGGTGACGACAAAGTTGCTTTTCCGACACAACAACTCCCTGACCCAGTCGGCCAACTTGCCAGACTGGTGTTCCAGTTTTTGTATGAATACCCTGGCACACTGAACCAACAAAGTTCGGATCTTTTTGTTGCCCCGCTTGCTAATCCCTAACAATGTCGTCCGACCTCCCGTGCTGTACTGTCGGGGTACCAGCCCTGTTGCCGCCGCAAAGTCACGGCTGCTGGCGTACTGCTTCCCGTCGCCAATCTCAGTTGAAATAGTACTGGCAGTCAGCGTTCCAACGCAGGGAATACTCAGCAAGCGCTGTCCAACCTCATCTTCGTCCAACTTTCGTTTCAACTGAGATTCCAGATCTTTAATCTGCTCAACAAGATAGTGATAATGCTGTTGTAATTTCAGCAGTAACTGGCTGAGATAAAGAGGCAAACTACTGTCCTCAAGAAGGGTACTCAGTCGACTAATAACGGCAGCACCTCGCGGAACGCTGATACCAAATTCCAGCAGAAAAGCATGCATCTGATTAGTTGTTTTCACCTTATCCTGAACCAGGGATTCACGGACACGATGCAGAGCTCGCATTGCCTGCTGAGATTCGGTTCTGGGCTGCACGAAACGCATAGATGGACGTGATGCTGCTTCACAGATAGCTTCAGCATCAACGAAGTCATTTTTGTTGCTTTTAACGAATGGGCGGACAAATTGCGGTGATATCAGCTTTGGAAAATGCCCTAACTCTGCCAGCTTGCGTGCCATAAAGTGAGAACCGCCACAGGCTTCCATCGCGATGGTTGTTGCCGGGCATGTCGCCAGAAATTCGATTAGCTTTGGTCGGGTGAATTTTTTACGGTAAACGGCCTTCCCACGATGATCCTGACAATGAATATGGAAAGAGTTCTTACCCAGATCGATACCAATAAGCGCAATGTTTTCCATGATGGTTCTCCGAATGAAAGCCTGTCCTCAGCATAGTACTGGGAAGGAGGGAGTGACCATCTCATTAAATAAAGCACGCTAAGCCGGTTGCAGCGGCCGTAGCGGCCTGAACTTGCCCGCGCCGATCTTGGCGCTGCTGCGCCAGAGGTAATCGCCGGTCAGGTTGATGTGCTCCCAGCCGAGCGGCGACAGGTACTGCAACAGGCCGTCATCGACGGCTTGACCGTGGCCACGCAAGGCGTTCGCGGCCCGCTCCAGATAGACCGTGTTCCATAGCACGATGGCCGCCGTCACCAGGTTGAGGCCGCTGGCCCGGTAGCGCTGCTGCTCGAAGCTGCGGTCGCGGATTTCCCCCAGGCGGTTGAAGAACACGGCGCGGGCCAGCGCGTTGCGCGCCTCGCCTTTGTTCAGCCCGGCATGCACGCGGCGGCGCAGCTCGACGCTTTGCAGCCAGTCCAGGATGAACAGTGTGCGCTCGATGCGTCCCAGCTCACGCAGGGCGACGGCCAGGCCGTTCTGGCGCGGGTAGCTGCCAAGCTTCCTGAGCATCAGCGAGGCCGTCGCCGTGCCCTGCTTGATCGAGGTGGCCATCCGCAGGATTTCATCCCAATGGGCGCGGACGTGCTTGATGTTGAGCGTGCCGCCGATCATCGGTTTCAACGCCTCGTAGGTGGCATCGCCCTTCGGGATGTAGAGCTTGGTGTCGCCCAGGTCACGAATGCGCGGGGCGAAGCGGAAGCCCAGCAGGTGCATCAACGCGAAGACGTGGTCCGTGAACCCTGCCGTGTCGGTGTAGTGCTCCTCGATCCGCAGGTCGGATTCGTGATACAGCAGGCCGTCGAGCACGTAGGTCGAGTCGCGCACGCCGACGTTCACGACCTTGGTGTGGAACGGCGCGTACTGGTCGGAGATATGGGTGTAGAACGTCCGCCCTGGGCTGCTGCCGTATTTCGGATTGATGTGGCCGGTGCTCTCGGCCTTGCTGCCGGTGCGGAAGTTCTGGCCGTCCGACGATGACGTGGTGCCGTCGCCCCAATGCCCGGCGAAGGGATGTCGGAACTGCGCGTTGACCAGCTCGGCCAGTGCCGCCCCGTAGGTTTCGTCGCGGATGTGCCAGGCTTGCAGCCAGGCCAGCTTGGCGTAGGTCGTGCCGGGGCACGATTCCGCCATCTTGGTCAGGCCCAGGTTGATCGCGTCGGCGAGGATCGTGGTCAGCAACAGGTTTTTGTCCTTGGCCAGGTCGCCTGACTTCAGGTGGGCGAAGTGCCGGGTGAAGCCCGTCCATTCGTCTACCTCCAGCAGCAATTCGGTGATCTTGACGTGCGGTAGGATCATCGCCGTCTGGTCGATCAGGGCCTGTGCGGTATCGGGCACCGCCGCATCGAGCGGCGTGATCTTCAGGCCCGACTCCGTGATGATGGCGTCCGGCAGCTCGTTGGCCAGCGCCATGCGGTTGACGGTGGCGAGCTGCGTTTCCAGCAGCGTCAGCCGGTCATGCAGGTACTGGTCGCAATCGGTGGCCACGGCCAGCGGCAATTCGCTGGCCTGCTTGAGGCTGGCGAATTTCGCGGGCGGCACCAGGTAGTCCTCGAAGTCCTTGAACTGGCGCGAGCCTTGCACCCAGATGTCGCCGGAGCGCAGCGCGTTCTTCAGCTCCGACAGCGCGCACAGTTCGTAGTAGCGCCGGTCGATGCCGGTGTCGGTCATCACCAGCTTCTGCCAGCGCGGCTTGATGAACTCGGTCGGCGCGTCGGTGGGCACCTTGCGGGCGTTGTCGCTGTTCATGCTGCGCAGCACCTCGATGGCGTCGAGTACGTCCTTGGCGGCGGGCGCGGCCCGCAACTTGAGCACGTCGAGAAATTCCGGCGCGTAGCGGCGCAGCGTGGCGTAGCTCTCGCCGATGCGGTGCAGGAAATCGAAGTCCTCGGGTTGCGCGAGCCGCTGCGCTTCGGTGACGCTCTCGGCGAAAGCATCCCAGGACATGACGGCCTCGATGGCGGCGAACGGATCGCGGCCCGCTTGCTTGGCCTCGATCAGCGCCTGGCCGATGCGCCCGAACAGCCGCACCTTGGCATTGATCGCCTTGCCGGATGCCTGGAACTGCTGCTGATGCTTGTTCTTGGCGGCATTGAACAGCTTGCCCAGGATGCGGTCATGCAGGTCGATGATTTCGTCGGTGACGGTGGCCATGCCCTCGATGGCGAGCGCCACCAGGGTCGCGTAACGCCGCTGCGGCTCGAACTTCGCCAGGTCGGCGGGCGTCATCTGGCCGCCCTCGCGGGCGATCTTGAGCAGCCGGTTCTGGTGAACCAGCCGCTCGATGCCGGAGGGCAGGTCGAGCGCCTGCCACGCCTTGAGGCGTTCGATGTGTTCCAGCATGTGCCGCGAGTTCGGTTTGACCGGGGATTGCCGCAGCCAGGCCAGCCACGTCGTCTTGCCGTTGTCGCGGCGCTTGAGCAGATCGTCGAGGCGACGGCGATGCACGTCCGTCAGCGGCTCAGCCAAGGCGTCGTAGAGACGCCGGTTGGCGCGGGTAATCGCTTCGGCGCTCGCCCGCTCGACGGCGTTGAGGGCGGGCACAATGACCGACTGCCGCCGCAGGTGCTCGATCAAGGCTCTGGCCAGCACGATGCCCTTGTCGGTTTGCATGGCCAGCTCGGTCAGCAACTGGACAGCCTGCCGGTAGTGGCCAATCGTGAACGGCTGGAAGCCGAACACCGTTTGCAGCTCGACCAGGTGCTCGCGTCGGGTCTGCTCACGCTGCCCGTACTCGTCCCAGCTTTCGATGCCGACCTTGAGCTGGTTGGCGACCAGTCTCAGCAATGGCGGGAACGGTGGCTCATCAGCGCCAAGGATGACGCCGGGAAAGCGCAGGTAGCAGAGCTGCACCGCGAAGCCCAGCCGATTGGCCGGGCCGCGCCGCTGCCGGATGATGGAGAGGTCGCTTTCGCTGAACGTGTAGTGACGGATCAACTCATCCTTGGTGTCCGGCAACGCCAGCAGGCTTTCGCGCTCGGCGGCGGAGAGGATCGAACGGCGGGGCATGCGGTTTCCTTCTTCTTGAAAACGTAGGTTTGTGACAAGCCCGCCAAGGCAACCGGCGCGGCACGGGAATCAAGGCATTGCGATTCTCGAAAATAGTTCTTGAAATTCTATTCTTGATTGCATATCATCTCAACGAGTTTCGATAAGAAAGGATGCGCATGCGACCGTCTGTTGTGCTTGACATGAAGCGAAGCGCAGTGCGTGAAGCGGTAGGCCGCTTTCGCGCCGCGAACCCGCGCGTCTTCGGCTCGGTGCTGCATGGCACCGACCGGGATGGCAGCGACCTCGACCTGTTGGTCGATGCGCTGCCCGGTGCCACGTTGTTGGACTTGGGCGATTTGGAAGAAGAACTGAAATCGCTGCTCGGCGTTGACGTCGATCTGCTGACTCCCGGCGACCTGCCGCCGAAGTTCCGGGCCAAGGTGCTCGCGGAGGCGCAACCGATATGAGCGAGAACCGCCTGCCCGATTACCTCGACCACATTCAGCAGGCCGCAACCGATGCGCGCAGCTTCGTGGAAGGGATGGCCAAGGACGACTTCTTGGCCGACAAGCGCACCCAGCAGGCCGTCATCATGAGCCTGATCGTCATCGGCGAGGCGGCCACAAAGGTGATGGATGGCTACGTCGAGTTCACCCAGGCGCATGCCGACGTGCCGTGGCGCAGCATGCGCAATATGCGTAATCGCATGGCTCACGGCTATTTCGACATCAACCTCGATGTGGTGTGGGAGACGGTACAGGAATGGCTGCCGGCGTTGCTCCAGCAATTGCCCGCCGTGCGTCAGGATGCCGACGATGAAGACCGTAACGACAACTGTGAAAGAGGGATCTCCGATGACTGTTGAATCGAGAATATTTTCTGTAGCCGAGTATGTTCAGCCGTCCGAAGGCGAGCCTATTCGTTCCGTTGTGCTTGAAACCCGAGACTCAATTATCGTGGTTTGGCATGTCCATCCCGGGCAGGAAATTGCGGCTCACATTCATCCTCACGGCCAAGACACGTGGACTGTTTTGTCGGGAATGGCTGATTACTTTCAGGGCAATGGGATTGTTCGTGCCCTCAGGGAAGGTGAGATAGCCGTGGCAAGACCGGGCCAAGTGCACGGGGCGCGAAATACAGGTACCGAGCCATTTGTGTTCGTCTCGGTTGTGGCATCAGCCAATGCCGGTTTCGTATTGGCTGAGCGATAGAGCCCAATCTCTGGAGTTGGTCCAATGAGCGGTCGGGGAGATAGGTAACAGACATGCAGCGGACACGGCTGCTAAACCAGGTCGCAAACCTCCTTGCGTCGCAGCGTGCCGCAAGCGACGCGATCAATCGAATGGGGTCGGCATGAGACTGAACACCATCCAGTTCCCGACCGCGTAGCCGCCTGTCCTGCCGATCAGGTCTTGACCATCGACGCCTGGGATCAGTCCTGAATGTTCTTGGAGACCACTACGTTATGAGCCGCAGCCGCCGCAAAACACCCATCGTCGGGCACACGACCTGCGGCAGCGAGCGCGAGGACAAGAAGCTCTGGCATCAGCGCTGGCGCACCCGTGAGCGCACGGCGCTGACCAGCGCGTCGCCCGAAGCCCTGAGCGCCCATCTGCCCCTGCTGGAAAACCAGGCCAGCAGCGTCTGGTCGATGGGCAAGGATGGCCGCTCCTACTGGCCCGTCAAGCGCCAGGCCGCCACGGCGGATCGCATCGCCAATCACAAGGGACGCAACCCGCAAGAACGCGCCTCCCTGAAAAAGCGCCTGCTGCGCAAGTGGATGAGCAAATGAAGCTCTCCTTCCATCAGCACATTGCGCTGTTCTGGATGATCGGTGCTCCGGGCGTCTTCGCGCCCGTGATCGAGAACGCCAAGCGGCCCGATGCCGGCGCCGTCATGGCGTGGGGTGTCGCGATCGTGGCGGTGATGATCCTCTTCACCCCTTTGCTGCTGCGCTGTCCACCATTCCGGCGCTGGTATGGCCGGACGGATGCGCTGTCGGAGCGGCAGCGCCAGGCGCTTGCCGAGCGCGGCCTGCGCCGCTACTACCAGACCGCTTTCGATGACGGCTACGTGCCCCGCGTGATGCCCTACGTGTGGCGCATCATCTGGACGGTCGGCGGGTTGATGGCTGTGACCGCCGTACTGCCTACCAACACCGGACGGCCAGCCTTCGATGCCTTGGTGGTCTTCTCGACCTGGTATCCGATAGGCGTGATGCTGCTGGTTTTCGCGTCGAGGCCCCTTGGCCGGTTGATTCGCCAAAGAGCACAGGAGCGGCGGAAATGAGCACGTCAACCATCGAGGCGCTGGCCAGCGCCTGGGCAAGGATTGCCGAGGAAGCGGAATTCCCCGCTGACTACGAGGGGACTGCCACACCACAAGCGCATCGGGCTAGCGAAGCTATTCAGGAGCAGATTCGGGAGCGCATCGTCGCCACCAACGACATGCGGCTGTTCAGCCTGCTGCACCTGCTGGGTCAGGCGTCGCTGCGCATGGAGCAAGCGCTGTGGCCGGAGGATTACGAGCGGATGACGCGCGAGGTTGAGGAAGCCCTGCGGCAAGCCACCGACGCCAACGCCAGATCGTACACCCACGAAGAAGTGATGCAGGCGATGCAGGAACGCATCGACCGGGCGCGAGACAAGCCATGTTGATTGGCTATGCGCGCGTCTCGACGCAGGATCAGAACCTGGAGCTGCAACGCGAAGCCTTGAGCAAGGCCGGATGTAAAAAGGTCTTCGAGGACAAGGTGAGTGGCACGCGGGCAGACCGGCCTGGCTTGGCCAAGACGCTCGAAATGCTGCGCGAAGGCGATACTTTGGTCGTCTGGAAGCTCGACCGGCTGGGCCGGTCGGTCAAGCAACTGGTCGATCTGGTCGGCGATCTGCACAAGCACGGTGTCCAGTTCAGGAGCCTCACCGACTCCATCGACACCGGCACACCATCCGGGCGGTTCTTCTTCCACGTCATGGCGAGCCTTGCCGAAATGGAGCGCGAGCTGACCGTCGAGCGCACCCGCGCCGGGCTGGAAGTCGCCAAGCAGCTCGGCCGCAAAGGCGGCCGCAAGCCGAAGATGACCGACAGCAAGATCGAGTCGGCCAAGAAGCTGCTGGCCAGCGGGGTGCCGCCCAAGGACGTGGCCAAGAACCTCGGCGTGTCCATTCCGACGCTGTACCGCTGGGTGCCAGCCTCCACGCACGCTTAGCGTGCTTTATTTTCCGTTTTCTGAGACGACCCCTGCATGACCATTATCGCCGCATATTATTACAACGAAGGTAAGCGAGTCCGTGAAATCAGGCTCGATGAGCACGTCGAACTAAACGAGAATCGCTCGGGCTTCTGCTGGATCGCGCTTAGCGAGCCCACCGCAGACGAACTCAGCGCGATCCAGACGACGTATAACCTCCATCCTTTGGCGATCGACAACGCCATGCACCCGCTGTGCCCGCCCAAGCTCGAGGTCTACAACGATGAGTTGTACGTCGTCGCCCAGACCGCCGAGCTGGTCGGCGACCGGATCAGCTACGGCAAGATGGCGATCTTCACCGGTCACAATCACCTTATCACCGTGCGGCACGGCAATGCCGGAGCGCTGGGCAAACTTCGGGAGCAACTCGAGGCATCGCCGACGCAGTTCGGCAAGGGTGTCGACTATGTGCTGCACGCGATCTTGCACCGAGTGGTCGACCAGTATCTGCCCATCTTCGAAATGATCGAGGACGACGTCCTGGCGATGGAGCGACGGTCGCTGCACGATTTCCTCGAGCCAGAAGAGGTGGCGCGAATCTTCGAACTAAGGTCCGAACTCACGCGGTTCCAGCGCACGCTCGGGGCTATGGCCGAGCTGGTGCGAAAGCTCGTTCGCGGCCACTTTCCCTGCATCAGCGCCGAAATGACACCATATTTCCACGACGTCGCGGACCATGTCCACCGCGTGCAGTCCATGGTCGACGGCCTCCTGCTTGTCCTGTCCACGGTCTTCGAGGCCAGCAGCCTTCTGGAAGCGCAAAGGATCGGTGTGGTCACTCGCCAGCTCGCGGCCTGGGCGGCGATCTTGGCGGTCCCGACGGCGATCGCCGGAATATATGGCATGAACTTCAAGCACATGCCGGAACTGGACACGCCATATGGCTACTTCGTCGTGCTCGGAGTGATAGCGGTGTTCTGCCTTCTCCTATTCATGCGCTTCAAGAAGGCCAAGTGGCTATGAGTAACGCACTTCGCGAGCTTCTCCGTCCGCCGAGTCACAGCGCGCTTTGTGCGCGAGCGTGTCCAATCCAGTTCAAGATGAAGGTGCTTCCATGACCTCCCAGGTGACCGACGTTCTAGAAGCAGTCCAGTCATTCATCGCCAAAGGCTATGACCGCGAATACCGCGTCAAGGACGGCAATCTCGTCGATCTCGAACTAGGGTCAACCCTCGATGCATGCAGCATTCGCGTCGATGCGGCGTTGCGCCTCGAGAGCGGGGACGACGGCGAAGATGCCTCCAACATCTACGCGATCACCGATCCGGCGACAGAGCATAAAGGCCTGTTGATCGACGCCTTCGACGTGTTCCACGAAATCTGCCCCCGCGACTTGTCCGAGCGCCTTGTGGCGCATCGGGAAACAGCACCGGCAGGTGACCAGGACGCGCCGAGCAAGCACGGACTACGGAAAGTCTACAAGAGCGAGTTTCACAGCGATCCCGAGCGTTACGTTCTGCGCGAGGGCTTTCCAGACTTCCCGCCATGCCCTTTCGGCCAATCCTTCAGCATCCTCGGCTTCGATACCGCCGAGCAGGAATATGTCTGGCTCGTCACGAGCATCATTCGAGATCCTCGGCTGATCAGGGTTCCATACCAGGGCGAAGACGTCATCAGCGACGAATAGCGGTGTCGCTTAGCCGGAAAGGCTGGCCTTCCTGGCCCACACATCTGCAGGCTGAACTTTAAGAACATCGAAAATTAGGAGGTGATTATGGACTGGAACAAGGACCACATACGAGAAACTATGCTCTTGCTGGAGACAGCAGCGTTGCACAGCGCTCGCGAAAACTACCTGGACTATGTCTCTACCGCTCGGCTCGATCGGAGCGAACCGATCGAAAACGACGAACTAGCTCAGGCCGAGGTCGCGAGCGACTTCGCTGAAGCGCTCGATGACACGCTCCATGACTACGCCAATAAACTCGAAAAGCTCAGGACGATCGATTTCGGCCCCAAGTTGGCCGTCAACGAAGGCGCTGTCGTCAAGCTGTCCGGCCGCCACTTTGTGATCGCGGTGTCAACGAGCAAGTTTACCTGTCAGGGGCGTGAGCTCATGGGCATTTCCACGATGGCGCCGATCTTCGAAGCGATCGAGGGTGCCCGAGCCGGGGAGACCGTGCAGTTCAACGGCCGGGACCTCACCGTAGAAGACGTGGAATAAAGCCCTCCACCGCAGCCGGCGCGCTAGTGCCGAACGCCCTGCATCTCTTTCTGCATGCATACGGTCACTTGCAGCCGCGTTGACCTGGCTCATCAAAGGCAAACTCATGACAACACCTTCATTCTTCATCACCCCCGGATACGGGACGCGCCTGCATGACGCGCTTCATTATTCTCAGGCAATGCGCATTGGTGACCGCGTGGAGATCTCCGGACAGGGCGGATGGAACGACGATCTCGTCATTCCGGAGTCGATTGAGGAAGAGATCGAGCAGGCGTTCAAGAACGTGGAACGGACGCTCGCGACCGCCGGAGCACGCTGGCCGCATGTGGTCCACGTCAATTCCTATCACGTCGGTGGATTCCCTCCCGTGATCAACGAAACAATGGCCAAGCTGTATCGCCACTACATGCCCGACCGCGCTCCAATCTGGACGCAGTTGGGAATCGAAGCGCTGGGGCTTCCAACCATGCGTATCGAAATTCGCGTAACAGCTATCATCGCCTGACCCCGCGGTTCGTGCAGGCGCCGTGCCGCGCTAATCCCGCACGCCCTGCGCCCGCTTCTCCATGCATATCATCGTATCGAGAGATCCGGTTATCATCGGCGTGCTCGGAGAACGGGGGGCCGCCTTGGCCTGGTTGGCGCGCCTCGGCTGCCTGCGGGCGATGGCCAGCACTGCCAGGAGCGTGAGCAACGCCGCCGCATAAAGGAACAGGCCGCCAGGGCCGACGATATTCATTGCAGCTGCTCCTATTAGGGGGCCAGCGGCTGTCCCGATCCCGTTGAGCAACAGAAGCCCGCGCGCGGTGCCGAGTAGCCGACCGGCCGGAAGATCGTCGTTTGCGACGGCGAGACACAACGAATAAATCGGGATGCCAAAGCCGCCGAACAGCGCACCTGCCGCAAGGAGCAGCGGCAGAGGCGCTTCCACCGCCAACGCTACGCCGATGGCAGACGCTGCGGACGCCAGCGCCGCACCGGCGATGACAAGATTCCGGGGCACTCGATCCGAAAGCCAACCGAGTGGCCAATGGAAGGCGAGCGTTCCACCAAGAACCGCAGCCATGAAGGCGGAGATACCGCCCACATCGAGGCCGATGCTCTGGGCGAAGTTCGCGCCCATGCCCCAGAAACCACCGATAGCCAGGCCGGCCAGGAAAGCGCCAGCCGCAGCGAGAGGTGATACGAGGACGAGGTCCCTGAACGCGACCCATTCCTGTTCCACCTGGGCCGGCGGATGACTGGGCAGCAAGGTGATCGGAACCACCGCCGCTGATATCAGCAGCGACACGATGAGGAACAATGTCACGTCGGCGGGCGGTGCGATGTTGAGTAACGCCTGCCCGATTGCCCATGAGCCCATAGAGACAACTCCGAATATCGACAGGAGCTGCCCGCGTGTGGATGGCAATGCGTGGGCGTTGAGCCAACTCTCCGTTGCGAGGATCATGCCCGCGTAGGCGAAGCCGGTAATCAGGCGAAGCGGCATCCAGGCGATCGGCTCCACGAACGCCACATGGAGAAGGGCGGTCATCGAGGCAATGGCCGCGAAGCCGGCGAAGGTTCTGACATGTCCCACGGAGACGATGATCGGTGGCAACACGAGCGCGCCGATCGTGAAACCCGCGAAATAGAAGGACATCATCGCGCTGATCGCGCCGGTCGAGAACCCCTTATGGCCGGCTCTCACGATCAGGAGCGTGCTCAGCAGGCCATTGCCCAGCAGCAGAGCGGCGACGCTCAGCAGCAGCGCCGCCACCGGCGCGAGAACGAGGCCGCGCTTGCCCGCCGACCTCATGGTATCCATCGCCGGGCTCGTTCTCGGGCCTGACTTGAGGGTTGATACTCTGCCGCACTGATGAACTGGTCGAATGCTTCGCACCAGATGACGACCGTGTTGTAGTCACGGACATCGATGCCGGCAGGCACCTCGACGATGAAGCCGTTGAACGTCTTCACATCGCCCACGCGGACTGATCTGTCCTTGATTAGGAGAAAGGCCTCCTTCGTGTCGACGAAACGTGGTGCGAGGTAGAGCTTGTAGTCGGGACCAGGGGCGAGGCGCCCGATATGGGCGATACGGTCGCGCGAGACCCGGATCTCGCCTTCCCCCCAGTGAAGCAGGTCGCTGCCTTTGAGATCGCGGGCCAGACGCCCTGCGTAGAGGGGGTCGGTTCCGGCTGAGGGCGAAATGACACCCTAAGCTTTCGGTTCCTTGGGCCAAAGATATTCGCCAGTCAGTAGAATGTGCGCCCAGCCCAATGGGGATATGTGGGGAAGAAATTCAGGGGGAACATCCAACCCTTCGTTCCGCCGCTCCGTGACGGCATGACCAAGATGGACGGTATTCCAGTAAATGATCACCGCAGTCAATAAATTGAGCCCAGCGATTCGGTAGTGCTGCCCCTCTGTCGTGCGATCGCGAATTTCCCCCTGCCTCCCGATACGGAGCGCATTTTTGAGCGCATGGTGGGCCTCTCCCTTGTTAAGACCGATCTGAGCACGCCGCTGCATGTCCGTATCCAGGATCCACTCAATAATGAAAAGGGTCCGTTCAATACGACCAACTTCACGAAGCGCAACTGCAAGGTTGTTTTGTCGTGGGTAAGAAGCGAGCTTGCGCAGGAGTTGGCTGGGCCTGATTTTGCCAGCGGTCATCGTCGCGGCACAACGGAAAATATCAGGCCAGTTCGCAACGATAAGATCCTCCCGGGCTTTTCCACCTACCAACTTGCGTAACTCCCTGGGGGTCGTATCGGGATTAAATACGTACAACCGCTTCGATGGCAGATCCCTGATTCGCAGAACGAGATTGTAGCCGAGCAGGCTACTGGCTCCGAACAAATGGTCGGTGAATCCTGCTGTATCGGCATACTGTTCGCGAACATGGCGACCGACCTCGTTCATCAGTAGTCCATCGAGAATATACGGTGCCTCGCTCACGGTCGCCGGGATCGACTGACAAGCGAATGGCGCGAACTGGTCGCTTACGTGAGTATACGCTTTGAGGCCGGGAACAGAACCATATTTGGCATTGACCATGTTCATGGCTTCGCCATGCCGCGCTGTCGGGAAAAACTGACCATCGCTCGATGCTGACGTGCCCATCCCCCAGACGCGTGACATCGGCAGTTTACCCTGCGCGGCCACCACAATTGCCAATGCCTGGTTCATGGCTTCGCTTTCAACATGCCAGCGGGCAAGGCGTGAGAGCTGCCAGTAATCATGCGTGTTTGTAGCTTCCGCCATCTTACGCAGGCCCAGATTGAGCCCTTCAGCGAGCAGGACGTTGAGCAGACCGATCCGGTCGCGACATGGAGCCCCGGTTCTCAGATGGGTAAACGCATCTGTGAAACCAAGGGCTGCATCAACTTCAAGCAGCATGTCGGTAATCCGAACGGACGGCATTCGGCGATACAGATCCAGTATGAGTGCCTCGGCACCATCCGGCACGTCTGCTGTCAACCTGTCGATCCGCAACGTTCCATCTTCTATGCTACCGTGCGGAATAGTGCCGTTACGGGCAGCCCGGGCCAGCCGCTTAAGAGCGATCGTGAGTCGCGCCTTTCTGTCTGCCAGCCAATCCTGTGGGTTGGAAGGCACGGCCAGTTTTGCATTTTCCTGCGCCGCGATCATCGGCACCAGTACCTGCTTGAGGTCACCATAGCGGCGCGAATGAGCGAGCCAGACATCTCCGGAACGAAAAGCATCCCGGAGGTGAAAGAGTACCGCCACTTCCCAAAGACGGGTATCTCCTTTTTCCTGAGCTCGTAAATGACGGTTCCATTTGGAGCTGGGCCGCAGGAAACGCCTTTCTGGCGATGCAACACCTTTCATCTCTCCGATCGACAAAGCTGCTGCTACCAATGGTCCGGCGACCGGCGCGGCTTCGAGCTTCAGACAGCGCAACATGCGGGGCGCATAACGACGAAAGCGATGGTATCCCTGCCCGACATATGCAAGAGGCTCATCGGCTAGCGTGTTGCTGAGTTGAGTCCCTGTCGCTACCAGTTGAGCGAGCCGGTCCCATGCAACCGAACTGGCGACAGCCATCTCCAGCGGGGTTCCGTCACTGCGGGCCTCAAGCAACGAAGCTCCCAGCGCGGTGAAGGTACGGATCGTATCCGTGAGTGTGGCTTTAGAGCCGGAAATTGTTTCGTCATGCTGGCGCTTCGCTTCCCGCCAGGTTTTTCCTACGATCCTGTCATGGGTTTCGACTATGGCATCAGCAATCGCCGCTTCCCACTCCACAACACAGACGGCAAGGATCGCCCAGCGGCGGTCCGAAGTGATGTCACGCAAACCGTCGGTGAAGTAGCGTTCACCCTGCCGACGCAGCCGGGCAATGCGATGGGCAGGTATGCTGGCCAAAGCACTATGATTGATATTCAGGGTACGCAGAAATTCGAGCCTGTCGAGCAAACGGTTAGCAGCAGCCGAGTTGTTACCAACCTCGAAGTTGCGAAGCCAGATGAAACGACTGATATTGCCGGCGAGCATTTCACTCAGAAGTTTGTCCAGGTGATCGCGAACATCCGCTGTTAAATTTTCCGCAATCCGCGTTTCAATCCGCCGCTCAGCGGCGACCAGAGCATCCGCGCACAAGCGCTCGATTGTCGATACTGCGGGCAGAATGGTGGAAGTTTCCCGACACCGCACAATAAAACGATGAGCAAGATCCTCGTTTGATCTGGCATCTTCGGCCTGGCCGAAAGTCCACTCCCGCAGATCACGGGCACCACGGCCCGTGAAGGTCTTGTAGCCGTAAATTTCGCGCAGCGTGTCCATGTGCTGCTGACGGGTTTGGCGCCGTGTGGCATAAGTGAGAAGCGCATCAGCCGGAACTCCAAGCTGAGCACCGACGAAGGAAAGGACTTCACGCGGGATCATCTCACCAGGAGCCAGTGCACGGCCCGGATATCGTAAGGCACAAAGTTGCAGGGCAAAGCCAATCCTGTTTTCCGGTCTGCGGCGCTGCCTAATGTTTTCCAGGTCATCATCGCCCAGCGTGTAGAACTTCAGTAGCGACAGTTCGTCCGTGGGCAGATCGAACAGCGCTGCTCGCTGCCGTTCGGTGAAAATATGGCGTCGTGACATACAAATTCGTCCCTTTTGAAGTATAGTCTGTTTTGGACAACAGCCAGCCCATATAAATCAGGGCGTTCCGATACAAAAATCCAGGAGGGTTCAATTGGGACATCGTGCCGCCATTTACTGCCGGGTTTCAACAGCGGATCAGTCTTGTGAACGCCAGGAATTTGATCTGCGAGCCTTCGCCGGCCGTGCCGGCTACGACGTGGTGGGAATATTTAAGGAAACAGGTTCAGGAACTAAACTCGACCGGGCCGAGCGAAAGAAAGTCCTGGCGCTTGCCCAGTCCAGACAAATTGATGCAATCCTGGTCACTGAGCTTTCCCGGTGGGGGCGCTCGACGCTCGATCTGCTCAATACGCTACGTGAACTGGAGAACTGGAAGGTTTCCGTGATAGCCATGAATGGAATGGCGTTCGATCTTTCGTCGCCGTATGGACGAATGCTGGCGACGTTTCTTTCCGGCATTGCGGAGTTTGAGCGGGATCTCATCAGCGAGCGGGTCAAGTCAGGCCTTGCTGTTGCGAAGGCACGTGGTAAGAGGCTTGGTCGTCAGGCCGGAGTGCGACCAAAATCAGACCGACTTTTGCCTAAGGTGGTTGCGATGAGGGCCGAGGGACGCAGCTATCGCTGGATCGCACGCGAGCTCGGTATCAGCAAGAATACCGTCGCTGACATCGTGCAACGACACAGAGCTAACGCTTAGGGTGTCATTTCGCCCTCAGCCGGAACCGACCCCATAAAGGCGTGCAACAGTTGGCGGTCCAGCTAGATGAAACCTGGAAAACCGTCGCATCCCGCTTTGAAGGAAATGCGGAGGTTCATATTTGCCATGACGGTAAACATCCTTCCCTGACTATCAGCAGCCTGGAGAAACTGGAGGAGCCAACATCGTTGCATCGTCTCAACAGTCGGGTAAGGCTGCTACTCCCGCCAGTAGATTTGACGGAACTGTTGCTTGAAATAGATGCCAGAACGGGATTTACACGTGAGTTTACGCATGTCAGTGAATCCGGGGCCCGGGCACAGGATCTGCACATCAGCCTGTGCGCGGTCCTGATGGCAGAGGCCTGCAATATCGGGCTGGAACCGCTGATAAAGCACAATATACCGGCGCTGACGCGCCACCGGCTTAGCTGGGTAAAACAGAATTACCTCCGGGCAGAAACGCTGGTCAGCGCCAATGCCCGCCTGGTTGATTTTCAGTCCACACTGGAGCTTGCTGGCCGCTGGGGTGGTGGCGAAGTGGCTTCAGCTGATGGCATGCGCTTTGTCACGCCGGTGAAAACCGTCAATTCAGGACCTAACAGAAAATATTTTGGTTCCGGACGTGGCATCACCTGGTACAACTTCGTCTCTGATCAGTACTCTGGATTCCACGGCATCGTTGTCCCCGGCACATTACGAGATTCCATTTTTGTGCTGGAAGGCCTTCTGGAGCAGCAGACAGGGCTGAATCCGGTTGAGATCATGACAGACACAGCCGGTACCAGCGACATTATTTTTGGCCTCTTCTGGCTGCTGGGATACCAGTTTTCCCCCCGGCTTGCCGATGCCGGTGAAGCGGTATTCTGGCGAGTGGATAAATCGGCAAATTACGGTGCACTGGACGAACTGGCACGTGGTTGTGCCGATCTGTCGAAAGCCGAGGATCAGTGGGATGAGATGATGCGAACCGCCGGTTCGCTGAAACTGGGCACCATTCATGCTTCAGAACTCATTCGCTCTTTGCTGAAAAGCTCGCGCCCATCAGGGCTGGCACAGGCGATCATGGAAGTGGGGCGCGTCAACAAGACGCTGTACCTTCTTAATTATATTGATGATGAGGATTATCGTCGGCGGATCCTGACGCAGCTAAACCGGGGGGAAGGCCGCCATGCTGTGGCGAGGGCGATCTGCTACGGGCAGCGCGGTGAGATCAGAAAGCGCTATCGTGAAGGTCAGGAAGATCAGCTGGGGGCACTGGGCCTGGTCACTAACGCAGTGGTACTGTGGAACACACTTTATATGCAGGAAGCCCTGAGCTGGATACGCAGTAATGGAGAAGAAATCGGGGTTGAAGATATCGCCCGGTTTGATCCTACCCACGTAATATGGACACAGGCCTAAGCGAGGTTCTGGTTTTCAAATTGTTCCGGACTGAGGCCGCCACACCAACTGTGCCGCCGCCACCGATTGTAATCACATTCGATATAATTAAACACCGTTGCCCGCATTATTTCCCGGCTGATAAAGTGTTCTCCATGGATACATTCCACTTTCAGCGAATGAAAGAAGCTTTCCACGCAGGCATTATCGTAGCAGCAACCTTTTGCGCTCATACTTCCACGCAGATTATGCCGCTTCAGTTGCGCCTGATAATCTGCTGAACAGTACTGGCCTCCACGGTCCGTGTGAACGATAACGTTCCGGGGCCTCTTACGCCGCCACAGCGCCATCTGCAGGGCATCGCAGGCCAGTTGCGCCGTCATGCGTGGCGACATTGACCAGCCAATAACGGCACGTGACCACAGGTCAATGACCACTGCCAGATACAGCCAGCCTTCATCTGTACGTAAGTACGTGATGTCTCCTGCCCACTTCTGGTTCGGGCCACTGGCGTAAAAATCCTGCTCCAACAGATTTTCTGACACAGGCAGGCCGTGTGCGCGGTAGCTGACCGGGCTGAACTTCCGGGAGGCCTTTGCCCTCAGTCCCTGACGGCGCAGGCTTGCCGCCACGGTTTTTACGTTAAAGGGGTAACCCTGAGCACGCAGTTCATCCGTCAGGCGTGGGGCACCGTAACGCTGTTTTGACCGGGTAAAAGCCGCGAGGACAACGCTGTCGCAGTGTTGGCGGAACTGCTGACGCGTGCTTATCCTTGTCCGCCGCTGACACCACGTATACCAGCCGCTGCGGGCCACCCGGAGCACGCGGCACATTGCTTTGATGCTGAACTCAGCCTGATGTTTTTCAATAAAGACATACTTCATTTCAGGCGCTTCGCGAAGTATGTCGCGGCCTTTTGGAGGATAGCCAGCTCTTCATCCCGTTCTGCCAGCTGGCGTTTGAGACGTGCAATCTCGGTAGACATCTCCAGTTCACGTTCAGAAGACGTCTGCTGATTTTGCTGTTTACTGCGCCAGTTGTAGAGCTGTGATTCATACAGGCTGAGTTCACGGGCTGCGGCAGTAACACCGATGCGTTCAGCAAGCTTCAGGGCTTCACTGCGAAATTCAGGCGAATGCTGTTTACGGGGTTTTTTACTGGTTGATACTGTTTTTGTCATGTGAGTCACCTCTGACTGAGAGTTTACTCACTTAGCCGCGTGTCCACTATTGCTGGGTAAGATCAGTTGTCCCCACTGATGCACGGGCATATCAATATGCTGGGGCATTATACGTTTACGCTACCGGAGGATATTTTGAAGGGGGAACTGAGAGAACTAAATTTCAATTTAAACAATGAATTAACTTCTTAGCGTACGTTTTCGTTCCATTGGCTCTCAAACCCCAATACTTAAAAAATATCTTAAAAGATAGTAAATATGCGATTCAGACAAAAGCGCTAAATAATCTTGAAGGAGACCAATTCAGCATTTGTTTAAAAACTATTAGAAAAATGAGCTATGAACAAAGAAGAGATCTTTACGTAGAACAAAGAATTGAAGATCAACGGACATGGTATGCTAAAAAATCTCTATTCAACAAAAGGATTGGTAAGGGGTGGGCGGTGGCTATACTGATTCTCTATGTTTTATCCCTTGCTATGACAGCATACCTTGCTAAAGAACCAAGTCAATCTACCTCGTTACCAACAGAGCTAATTACAACAATAATTTCTGCTCTCATAGGCTGGGTGCAAATTAAAAAGTATAATGAACTTTCGGCATCGTATGCCCTTACAGCACATGAAATTGGTCTAATAAAAGAGCAATCTTATTATATTTCTAGCGAAAAAGATTTTTTAGATTTTATTCGTGATGCTGAGACAGCATTTTCACGGGAACATACACAATGGCAAGCGAGACGAATTGTATAAAATCTGACAAAGGGAACTGTAAAGTTCCCCTTATTGTATTATTTGGCACGTCGACGAATAGCATCAACAATACTTTCTGTGCTCCACCGAACCTGTTCGACAGAACGATTAGCTACAACCTGAGATACTCTTGATGCACCATGTGGAATAACACCAATAACGGGAACTCCATGTCTAATTGCGGTGTCCATCTCCCACTCCATCCAAGTACTATGGCTTGCATAGATTCCAGCTATAGCAAGTAATACATTACTGTTGCGAATTTTTTCGCCAAGAACTCTTTTGATGTAATCAGCATTCACTGAATTAATAGGTATATCTTTGCTAACTTCAGAGAATTCAGCCCTAAAATAGGGTCTTGCATTTAGAAGGTTACGCAGTCGTAGTAATTCGTCGTGACTCCCCCACGAATGACTAATAAAAATATTTAAATCTCTAGCCATAAATCCCCCGCAATTATTAGTTATATTCCCATTAATAATATGGGGACTGTGACTTAGTTTATCAAGGGTATCATCGGGAAAAACCTCACTAACACAGAGGCTTATGTTAATTCATTAAAAACAGAAAGTTATCGTCTTGGCGTGGTTTTTTACATCATTGACCGTCAAACCCCTACGTAAGCTTATGACCCGGGATGGTTTATGGATCCCTCGTAAGTTACGGCCACCTCGTGTGCATCAGCCACGCCCACGTCGGGCCTGCACCGGCGAACTCATCCAGATTGATGGCAGTGAACATCGCTGGTTCGAGGACCGTGGTCCGGCCTGCACGCTGCTCGTTTACGTTGATGATGCAACAAGTCGGTTGATGCAGCTTCTGTTCGTCAGTTCGGAGTCCACGTTCACCTATTTTGAAGCCACCCGGGGATATCTGGAGCGCTACGGTAAGCCTCTGGCATTCTACAGCGACAAAGCCAGCGTCTTCAGGATCAACAACAAGCAGGCCACCGGCGGAGATGGCCAGACTCAGTTTGGTCGTGCCATGAACGAGCTGAATATCACTGGTATCTGTGCCAACACCAGTTCAGCCAAGGGGCGTGTTGAACGGGCTCATCTGACATTACAGGACCGCCTGGTCAAGGAACTGCGGCTCCGCGGTATCAGCACACCTGAGGCTGCAAACGCCTTTGCTGATGAGTTCATGGAAGATTACAACCGTCGGTTTGCAAAGCCGCCACGTCACGATTTTGACGTACATCGCCAGCTGGATAATGGCGAAAACCTGCAGGCGACATTCACCTGGCGCGAGCAGCGTAAGGTCTCGAAAAACCTGACATTACAGTATGATAAAAAGCTTTATCTGCTTGAAGATAATGAAGAAAACCGGCGTTTTCAGGGGAAGTACATCGAGGTATGGCAATACCCGGATGGTGACATTGAGCTCCGGGCCAGCGGCACTTCCCTGCCCTTTACCACTTACGACCGACTGGGAGAACTGGACCAGGGCGCCATCATCGACAACAAGCGTCTGGGACGTGCCCTGGAAATGATAAAGCTGGTTCAGGACAAACGGGACAACACCCGCTCACAGGCCCTGCCATCACTGGACGGCCAGACCTCACGCAGAAAGAAACAACCCGGCAAGAAATCACAACGAAGTCTGGACCATAACGACATGCTGGAAGCCCTGCAGCAACTTCAGACCCGGAGTAAAGACATCTTCGGCAAAGGCTGAAACATAACCTACATGCGGACATTTCAATTTAGATTGATGTTCAGGATAAACGCGATAACAACCGTTCACAGGCGATCCCTGCCGGTGATGGCTCTTTGCGGCGGCGCAGAAAACCAACAGAGAAATAATCGCAGCGCTCACTGAACGGCGACGACATGTTAGATGCGTTGAAGACATTGCAGTCACGTTCTGAGAAAAGTTCCAATGTTTAACGAGCGATTAAAAAATATATTAAATCATTATTCTCTCATTTCTCTGTTGCAATACTGACCTCCCAGGGCCTGTGTAATTCTGTCACCAAATAGTATCGTCAGACTACGATCATAGTAAATGGTTTCACCAGTGATAGATTCATGCTTTAATATTATCCCATAGCCATATCTTTCAAGCATATTCATACCCACCCTTGCCAAATTGTAAGAATAATTTATTCCCCAAATGGAACCATTTCTTCCTTCAAAAAACTCCGCTCTGTAATATCTTTTTAGAAATTCATAGTGTGCGTCTTCACTAAACATACCCCCTCCCGCTACAGAATTTACATAACAGTTTTTTATAATAAAAAGATGAAATGCATAAATATATATCCCGTTTTTCCTCTGCCGCCCACCATTCACAGATAGAGGATATAATCCTATATTATTTATTGTATGCTTAAATCATTTGATGACTATAGTTTCATATATTTTCATCATGTTAGCACCCATGATGTATGTTTATTTTTTCTGAAGCATACCAATAATCAAACCCCGTTCAACATAACAACATAAAATAATTTATAACAAATTTAGTTGAAACTTAATATATGAAATAGTGACTTTCCATAAGCAGATCATTAGTTTATAGGGCATCCTAACGATGCAGGCTCCTCCTGGCAAAACTGTCGATGATGAGATTTTTTTTGCGGTATATTCCACTTATTTTGGTGGTATTCAGTTTATGCAAAACAATACCGACAAAAGACTGAACCGTTTTTTTGGAGATCAGCAGGCTACGGGAAATTTCATCTATCGAATAACCATTTAAAATCATATTGATAACATGTGTTTCTCTTTTGGTAAATGACAACTTGTCCCTCTTCAGATTGATCCCCATTTTTTTAAACGCCTGCCTCATCATGAGATATTCATTACCGCTTAATTCAGTGTCAATGCATACCGCTTCACGCCCTGTCCCGCTCATTCCTGACGCCGGTTTTAATAAAAAGATAAGATTGACCGGTGAAATGTGTAGGTACTTGAGACGTTCGGCATCGCCGGTGTTCAGCTCTGACTCCACAATCACCACATCGCTGTTGCTGAAGGCAATATCGCTGACCCGTGAAAACACAACCCTGTTGACGGAGAGGCTGTTGTCGCTGAACATACATTTCAGACCTACAAGCATGAAATTATTATTGGTAATAACATAGATATTCATATAGTCCCCGCAGCAATACCTTTTGCGAAGCGTCCCGTTCCTTATGTTCTGACAAAGTGGTGCCTGTATTGGTGTCGCCGGGTAACTATGACGTACTCCGGCTCAGCGGAGTACGTCAACTGCTCTACTGGTGCGCCGCTAGCACGCTATTCACGATTTCCACCGCTTCTTTCTCGATCTGCTTGCGATGTGCTTCCCCGAGGAAGCTCTCGCAGTAGATCTTGTAAGCGTCTTCCGTACCTGACGGTCGGGCGGCGAACCAGCCGTTGTCGGTCATCACTTTCAGGCCACCAATCGATGCGCCGTTGCCCGGCGCGGCGGTCAGACGCGCAGTGATCGGGTCACCCGCCAGCTGACTGGCCCTGACCATTTCCGGCGACAGCTTCGACAGCACCGCTTTCTGTGCGGAAGTGGCCGAAGCCTGCAGCCGGTTATAGCTCGGCGCGCCGAAGCGGGCGGCCAGTTCGTCGTAGTGCTCCTGCGGGTTTTTACCGGTGACGGCGGTGATTTCCGCCGCCAGCAGGCACATGATGATCCCGTCTTTGTCGGTCGACCACGGCGTTCCGTCAAAACGCAGGAACGAGGCGCCCGCGCTCTCTTCTCCGCCGAAGCCGAAGCTGCCGTCGAACAGGCCGTCAACAAACCATTTAAAGCCCACCGGCACTTCAACCAGCCTGCGGCCGAGGTCGTTCACCACACGGTCGATCATCGCGGAAGAGACCAGCGTCTTGCCCACCGCCACATCCTGGCCCCACTGCGGGCGATGCTGGAACAGGTAGTTAATCGCCACCGCCAGATAGTGGTTCGGGTTCATCAGCCCTGCCGGCGTGACGATGCCGTGACGGTCATAATCTGGATCGTTAGCAAAAGCCAGGTCAAACTTATCGCGCAGCGCCAGCAGGCCCGCCATTGCGCACTCAGATGAGCAGTCCATGCGAATGGCGCCGTCTTTATCCAGATGCATAAAGCGGAAGGTTTGATCGACGTGATCGTTGACGATAGTCAGGTCGAGCTTGTAGTGCCCGGCAATACGTTTCCAGTATTCGATACCGGACCCGCCCAGCGGATCGATCCCGAGCTTGAGGCCGGCTTTCTGAATTGCCGCCATGTCGACGATATCCGCCAGCCCTTCGATAAACGGCTGTACCAGATCCTGCTTTTTAACATGACCGGATGCCAGTGCCGCATCGAGGGAGATGCGCCTGACGCCCTGCAGACCCGAGGCCAGCAGTTCGTTAGCGCGATTCTCTACCACTTTGGTGACGTTGGTATCCGCCGGGCCGCCGTTCGGCGGGTTGTACTTAATACCGCCATCTTCCGGCGGGTTATGAGACGGCGTGATCACGATGCCGTCTGCCAGCGGACCACCTTTTTTGTTGTGCACCAGGATGGCATTGGAAATGGCCGGCGTCGGGGTGAAACCGTTGTGTTCCTGCACGATAACATCAACGCCGTTGGCCGCCAGCACTTCCAGTACGGAAATAAAGGCCGGTTCGGAGAGCGCGTGGGTATCTTTACCCACGTAGCAGGGACCGGTAATCCCGTTCCTGGCGCGGTCTTCCGCAATCGCCTGCGCGATCGCCAGAATATGCTGCTCATTGAAGTTATGGCGCCCTGCACTGCCACGATGGCCAGAGGTACCAAACTTCACCGCATGCTCCGCGTTGCCCGCTTCCGGCCTCAGTACGTAGTACTGCGCGGTCAGCTGAGCGACGTTAATCAAATCACTCTGTTGTGCAGGCTCCCCTGCGCGTTTACTGTCCGTCATTTTTCTCTCCTGTCATATCCGTCAGGCTTATTTATGTGTTGCTGCCGGGTCGCTCATCGACGGGGCCGGTCTCCTGCCACCCGCCCCGGCGTTTCCTGGTTGTCAGTACGCGCTCAGAGTTGCGTTTTGTCGATATACCAGATCTTTTGCGCATACTCCCGCACCGTACGGTCCGATGAAAAATAGCCCATGTGGGTTATGTTGAGCATCGCTTTGGCGGTCCACTCTTCCGGGGTTCGGTAGAGCGCATCCACCTTGTCCTGACAGTCAACATAGCTGCGGTAATCGGCCAGCACCTGATAGTGGTCGCCAAAGTTGATCAGCGAATCCAGCAGACCGCGATAGCGGCCCGGCTCCTGTGGGCTGAACACCCCGGTCCCCATCTGGGTCAGCGCCTGGCGCAGCTCTTGATCCTGGTCGTAGTAATCACGCGGCTGATAACCGTTGCTGCGCAGCGCCTCGACCTCTGCAGCGGTATTACCGAAGATAAAGATATTGTCCTCACCCACGTGCTCCAACATCTCAACGTTGGCGCCGTCCAGCGTGCCAATGGTCAGCGCACCGTTGAGGGCGAACTTCATATTACTGGTCCCGGAGGCTTCAGTCCCTGCCAGCGAAATCTGCTCAGAAAGGTCCGCGGCCGGAATGATCATCTGCGCCAGACTGACGCTGTAGTTGGGAATGAACACCACCTTTAGTCTGTCGCCAATCTGCGGATCGCTGTTGATGACTTTGGCGACGTCGTTTATCAGATGGATGATCTGTTTTGCCGTGTGGTAAGCGGACGCGGCTTTGCCGGCGAAAATCACCACTCGCGGCACCCATTCGGCCTGCGGGTCCGCCTTGATACGGTTGTAGCGGGTGATCACATGCAGCACATTCATCAGCTGGCGTTTATATTCGTGGATCCGTTTAATTTGCACATCAAACAGCGCGTTCGGGTTCACCACCACGCCCAGCTGACGGGCGATATAATCGGCCAGACGCTGTTTATTCGCCAGTTTGGCGGCGCTGACGGCCTGGTTAACCAGCGGATAATCCTGATATTCCCCCATTTCGCTCAGCTGGCTTAAATCCGTTCGCCAGGTCTGGCCGATATGGCGGTCCAGAACCGCGGCAAGGGACGGGTTAGCGGCAGCCAGCCAGCGGCGCGGCGTGACGCCGTTAGTCACGTTGGTGAAGCGGCGCGGAAAGATTCTGGCGAAATCGGCAAATAGCGACTCCACCATCAGCCGGGAGTGCAGTTCCGACACGCCGTTAACCTTGTGACTGACCACTACCGCCAGCCAGGCCATCCGCACGCGGCGACCATTGGACTCATCAATAATCGAGGTCCGGCTCAGCAACGCCATATCATCGGGATAGTGCTCCTGCATCGTTTTCAGAAAATAGTCATTAATCTCGAAGATAATCTGCAAATGGCGCGGCAGGATTTTCCCCAGCATATCGACAGGCCAGGTCTCCAGCGCTTCGCTCATCAGGGTATGGTTGGTGTAGGAGAAGACCCGACAGGTCACCTCAAACGCGTCATCCCAGCTGAAGCGGTGTTCGTCAATCAGCAGACGCATCAGCTCCGGGATCGACAGCACCGGATGGGTGTCATTGAGGTGGATAGCAATTTTATCCGCCAGGTTGTCATAGGTTTGATACAGCTGGTAATGACGGGTGAGGATGTCCTGTACCGTCGCCGAAACAAGGAAATACTCCTGACGCAGGCGCAGTTCACGCCCGGAATAGGTCGAGTCGTCCGGGTAAAGCACGCGGGAAACGTTCTCAGAGTGGTTCTTATCCTCCACGGCGGCGAAATAGTCCCCCTGGTTAAATTTACCGAGATTAATTTCACTGCTGGCCTGGGCACTCCACAAACGCAGGGTGTTGGTGGCATCGGTGTCATAACCCGGGATAATCTGATCGTAGGCCACGGCAATAATTTCTTCGGTTTCCAGCCAGCGTGAGTTTTTGCCCTCATGTTGAACACGTCCGCCAAAGCGCACGGTATAGCGGGTTTTATGGCGCTCGAATTCCCACGGGTTACCGTACTCCAGCCAGTAGTCCGGTGACTCCATCTGCCGGCCGTCGATGATGTTTTGCTTGAACATACCGTAGTCGTAGCGGATACCATAGCCGCGGCCTGGCAGCCCCAGTGTGGCCAGGGAATCGAGAAAACAGGCCGCCAGACGACCGAGACCGCCGTTGCCCAGCCCCGGATCGTTCTCCTCATCAATCAGCTCTTCCAGATCCAGCCCCATCCCTGCCAGAGCCGTTTTCACATCCTCATAGATGCCCTGCGACAGTAAGGCATTAGAGAGGGTTCGGCCGATGAGAAACTCCATCGACAGATAATAAACCTGCCGGGCCTGCTGCGAGATCCGCGCCCGATGCGCCCGCAGCCAACGTTCTACCAGCCGATCGCGAACGGCGAACAGCGTGGCGTTGAGCCATTCATGTTTATTGGCAAGTGAGGGATCTTTACCAAGAATAAACATGAGCTTATAAGCGATAGCATGCTGTAGCGCTTCTTCATTCAGACTGGGTGAAATATAACTTAAGCGTGGTTCCATTTTTCTTATCCGTAGCAATTAAATAATACGCTGATACAACTGGTGGAAAGACTTAGCGGCAATTTGCCAGCTAAAATCCATGCTCATTGCCTGACGTTGCACGTACCGCCACAGCGATGGACGGGACCACAGGACAAAGGCCCGGTGGATGGCATGTAATAGTGATTCAGTCTCGCTGTCGGTAAACACAAATCCGCTCGCGATCCCGTCAGCAAGGTTTTCGAGCGAACAGTCGGCGACGGTATCCGCCAGTCCGCCGGTGCGACGAACCAGCGGCAATGTGCCGTAGCGAAGGCCATAGAGCTGGGTCAGACCGCAGGGTTCAAAACGGCTGGGCACCAGGATGACGTCGGCGCCGCCAATCATCTGATGCGACAGCGCCTCGTCGTAACCGATCCGGATACTCACCTGCCCGGAGTATTGCGCCGCAGCGGCAAGAAAACGGGCCTGCAAATCCGGGTCGCCGGATCCCAGTAGCGCCAGCTGCCCTCCCTGCGCAATGATTCCCGGCAGTGCGCCAAGGAGCAGATCCAGCCCCTTCTGGCTGGTGAGCCGGCTCACGACGGTGAACAACAGCGCCCGGCCGTCCTCCTTCAGCCCCAGCGTCGTCTGCAGCTGCTGCTTGTTCTTCGCTTTCTCAGCCAGCGAGTTCCGGTCGTAAGGCGCAGCCAGCAGCGGATCGCGGCGCGGATCCCAGATGCTTTCGTCGACGCCGTTAAGGATCCCCGACAGTCGCCCTTCCCGCTGACGTTGCCGCAGCAACTCTTCCAGACCGAACGCGTACTGCGGTTCGGTAATTTCACGGGCATACGTCGGGCTGACGGTGGTGATATGGTCAGCGAAATAGAGGCCCGCCTTAAGGAAGGAGATCTGTCCTTTAAACTCCACCCCATGCATCTGGAAGAATGACCACGGTAAAGCGATCTCCGCCATATGCCGGGCGAGGAACAAGCCCTGATAGGCAATGTTGTGCACCGTAAACACTGACCTGGCGGGGTTGCCGCGGGCGGCCAGATAAGCCGGCGTGAGGCCCGCATGCCAGTCATGGGCGTGGACGATTTCAGGCCGCCAGAACGGATCCAGACCGCCAGCAAGCTCAGCCGCGACCCAACTCAACAGCGCGAAACGCAGGACGTTATCGGGATAATCCTGCATCTGCGGGTCATGATAAGGATTACCCGGTCGGTCATAGAGATGCGGGGCATCAATCAGATAGATGCCCACGCCGTTAAAGTCGCCAAACAACAGCGTCATCGGCCCGGCGAAGGTCTCCCTGCTGGCCACCACCTGCGGTTCCCCTACTCCGTCGCGGATCGCGGGAAACCCCGGCAGCAGCACGCGGGTATCCACGCCCTCGGCTATTTGCGCCGCCGGGAGAGCACCGGTCACATCAGCCAGCCCCCCCGTTTTCAACAGAGGGAACATCTCCGCTCCTACATGTAAAACTCGCATGGATGCTCCTTAATTATTCAGGCATGAAGGCGACGCGATGCCAATGACGGCAATCACAGCTGCGGCAGCTTTTATTTCCGCCAACGGCTTCATAGTTCAAGTCGGTTCAGCATTTCTTTGGTAACCAGAACGATGCCTTCTTCCGAACGATAAAAGCGTCGCGCATCCTCAACGGCATTTTCGCCAATCACCGTCCCCTCCGGAATAACGCATCCCCGGTCGATCACGCAGCGTCTTATCCTGCAGGAGCGACCGACCCAGACGCCCGGTAATAAAACCGACGAATCAATATTACAGAACGAGTTAATCCGAACTCTGGAAAATAGAACCGACTGCACCACCACCGAGCCAGAAATAATACAGCCGCCGGAGACCAGAGAATTCATGGTCATGCCATGACTGCCGGAACGGTCCTGAACAAATTTGGCGCTGGGCAGCGATTCGACATAGGTACGGATAGGCCAGTTACGGTCATAAACGTCCAGCTCTGGCACTACTGAGGCTAAATCCAGATTCGCTTTCCAGTACGCCTCCAGGGTTCCGACATCGCGCCAGTATGGCTCGGCATTATTATCCGACTGAACGCAGGAGCGCGGGAACGGATGCGCATACGCTTCACCTGCCGCCGTTATCCTGGGAATAATATCTTTGCCAAAATCATGGGTGGAGTGTTCATCCCGATCGTCGTCTTCCAGCAGCTGGTAGAGATATTCCGCATCAAACACATAAATGCCCATACTGGCAAGCGAGCGGGTTTCATCGCCAGGAATGGTGGGCGGATTAGCCGGTTTTTCAACAAATTCAATGATTTTGTCATTCTCATCCACGGCCATGACGCCAAAAGCGCTTGCCTCTTCAACCGGGACCGGCAGGCAGGCCACGGTACAGCGCGCCCCTTTTTCAACGTGATCGAGCAGCATCCGCGAATAATCTTGTTTATAGATATGGTCCCCGGCCAGAATAACGACATATTCCGCATCATAGCGGCGGATAATATCCAGATTCTGGGTCACGGCATCCGCCGTCCCCCGATACCAGTTCTCACCATGCACCCGCTGCTGCGCCGGTAATAAATCCACGAACTCATTCATTTCTTCGTTAAAGAATGCCCAGCCGCGTTGAATATGCTGCACCAGTGAATGGGACTGATATTGTGTAATGACCCCGATACGTCTTATTCCGGAGTTAATACAATTCGATAAAGCAAAATCAATAATTCTGAATTTACCGCCGAAATGCACCGCAGGTTTTGCGCGAATAGTGGTCAGGTCTTTTAATCGTGTGCCACGTCCGCCGGCGAGGATCAGGGCCACGGATTTAAGCGGTAACTGGCGCGACAGCATTAAGTTGTCAGTATATTCAAGTTTACTCATAATAATGTCCTGCTATTAAATAAAAGCCATAAAAGAAAATAATGAAGAAAAAGCCTCACTCTTCTGCAAAATAATTCAGAAGTGATCACCTCCGGTAATAAGTCAGCTGCAATAAATCAGCTGCGCGTTTTATTGCCCTGCAGATTCCCGTACCAGCCAGATTGTCGCCAGCGGCGGCAGAGTCACCGACAGCGAATGCTCCCGACCGTGGCTGGCGATCGCCTCGCTTGCCACGCAGCCGCCGTTGCCGGTGTTGCTCCCGTGGTAGTGCATCGAGTCGGTGTTCAGCTCTTCACGCCAGCGCCCCGGCTGGTTAATCCCGAAGCGATAGCCGTGACGCGGTACTGGCGTGAAGTTGCTCGCCACGATTATCTCGTTCCCGGCTTTATCGCGACGGACAAAGATAAACACCGACCGTTCATGGTCATCCACAACAAGCCATTCAAAGCCGTAGGGGTCAAAATCCAGTTCGTGCAGTGCCTTATGGTGGCGATAGGTATGGTTCAGATCGCGCACCAGACGCTGCACCCCGTGATGCCAGTTGTCGCCCCCTTCCAGCAGATGCCAGTCGAGGCTGGCGTCGTGGTTCCACTCCCGCCCCTGGGCAAACTCGTTGCCCATAAACAGCAGCTTTTTACCGGGGAAGGCAAACAGCCAGCCGTAGTAGGCGCGCAGGTTGGCGAACTTCTGCCAGGCATCGCCAGGCATCCGGTCAAGAATCGATTTTTTGCCGTGAACCACTTCATCGTGTGACAGCGGCAACACGAAGTTTTCGGTGTAGTTGTAGAGCATCCCGAAGGTCATCTTGTCGTGATGATAACGACGATAGATGGGATCGAGCTGCATATAGTCGAGGGTGTCATGCATCCAGCCGAGGTTCCATTTGAACCAGAAGCCAAGACCGCCCGTCGAAGACGGTCGTGTAACCCCGGCGAAGTCGGTGGACTCCTCCGCCATCGTGACCGCTCCCGGCGTCTGCTCACCGAGCACACGGTTGGTATTGCGCAGAAATTCAATCGCTTCGAGGTTTTCCCGGCCGCCGTACTCATTGGGCACCCACTCCCCCTCTTTGCGGCTGTAGTCGCGGTAGATCATTGACGCAACCGCATCCACGCGCAGGGCGTCGATCCCGAAGCGTTCAATCCAGTACAGCGCGTTCCCGACCAGAAAGTTGCTGACTTCACGGCGACCGTAGTTGTAGATCAGCGTATTCCAGTCCTGGTGATAACCTTCTCGCGGGTCGCTGTGTTCATACAACGCGGTGCCGTCGAACGATGCCAGCGCAAAGTCATCCGACGGGAAGTGGCCCGGCACCCAGTCGAGGATCACGTTCAGACCCGCGGCATGGGCAGCATTCAGGAAGTAGCGGAAGTCTTCACGGGTACCAAAACGGCGGGTCGGCGCGTACAGCCCGGTGGGCTGATAGCCCCAGCTGCCGTCGAACGGATGTTCGTTTACCGGCAGCAGCTCCAGATGGGTGAAGCCCATCCACTTCGCGTAAGGCACCAGCTGGTCCGCCAGCTCGCGGTAGCTGAGCCAGAAATGGTTATCGGCGTGGCGGCGCCACGAGCCAAGGTGCACTTCATAAATCGAAATCGGTGCATCAAACTGGTTGGCCTGCTGACGGGACTGTGGCTGTTCGACCTTTTCCGGCATGCCGCAGATAAGCGACGCGCTTTCCGGGCGCATCTGTGCCTCAAAGGCATACGGGTCGGATTTCACCCGCAGGTGGCCGTGGGCGTCAATCAGCTCGAACTTATACAGCTGGCCGTTATGCGCGCCGGGGACAAACAGCTCCCAGATGCCGGACTCTTTGCGCAGACGCATCGGGTGGCGGCGGCCGTCCCAGTAGTTGAACTGTCCGACCACCGACACACGACGGGCGTTCGGCGCCCAGACGGAAAAACGCGTCCCGGTGACGCCGTCCATGGTGTCGGCATGGGCTCCCAGCGTCTCGTAGGGCCGCAGATGAGTCCCTTCAGCGAGCAGCCAGGCATCAAGCTCCTGCAGCAGCGGGCCAAAGCGATAGGGGTCGTCAATCAGGTTTTGCTGACCGTGCCAGGTGACGGCCAGCTGGTAACGAAAAGGATTTTTCCGGCGCGGCAGAACGCCGCTAAAGAACCCGCGTGTGTCGAGGCATTCGAGTTTACCGACTTTGCGCCCGGTTTTCGGTTCAATCACCCATACATCGGTGGCATCGGGTAATAATGCGCGCACTTCCAGACCCGCATCGGTTGAGTGCATGCCAAGCACGGAAAATGGATCGGAACAATGACCTGCGAGAAGTGCGGAGATCGCACTTTTTTCATTATAATCAGACATGGCAGTCACCCTACTATCATCCTGCGGAAAGAATTAAAACGCCTCTTCCTGCTTTATTGATCCGGTAATATTCCGCTGCATGCTACGCATCGAAATATCAACACGTTATTCCAGAGCCTTAAGACATGTCGGTTGTCCACAAATAGAGAGTGATTAACCTCCTGAGAAGTGAGTTAAATGCGCTGTACGACTTCTGTATTATCTGTCTTCAGAATAATTACTCCTGATTTTCTTTCTGTGAGTAAACACTCATTTCTATATTAATGGGGAAACTAATTTTTATTTCGTCACGAATGATGAGTTTCCTTCTGCTGAATTCGTCAGATCGTATATAAAAAAAGGCTTTGTTGAATAAATCGAACTTTTGCTGAGTTGAAGGATCAGATCACGCATCTTCCCGACAACGCAGACCGTTCCGTGGCAAAGCAAAAGTTCAAAATCACCAACTGGCCCACCTACAATAAAGCCCTCATCAACCGTGGCTCCATAACTTTCTGGCTGGATGATGAAGCTATTCAGGCCTGGTATGAGTCAGCAACACCTTCTTCACGAGGCAGACCTCAGCGCTATTCTGACCTTGCCATCACGACTGTGCTGGTCATTAAACGCGTATTCAGGCTGACCCTGCGCGCTGCGCAGGGCTTTATTGATTCCATTTTTTCTCTGATGAACGTTCCGCTACGCTGCCCGGATTACAGCTGTGTCAGCAGGCGGGCAAAGTCGGTTAATGTCAGTTTCAAAACGCCCACCCGGGGTGAAATCGCACACCTGGTAATTGATTCCACCGGGCTGAAGGTCTTCGGTGAAGGCGAGTGGAAAGTCAAAAAGCATGGCCAGGAACGCCGCCGTATCTGGCGTAAGCTGCATCTCGCCGTTGACAGTAAAACACATGAAATCATCTGCGCTGACCTGTCGCTGAACAACGTTACGGACTCAGAGGCCTTCCCCGGGTTAATCCGGCAAACCCACCGGAAAATCAGGTCAGCCGCCGCCGATGGCGCTTACGATACCCGGCTATGTCACGATGAACTGCGGCGTAAGAAAATCAGCGCGCTTATCCCTCCCCGAAAAGGTGCGGGTTACTGGCCCGGTGAATATGCAGACCGTAACCGTGCAGTGGCTAATCAGCGAATGACCGGGAGTAATGCGCGGTGGAAATGGACAACAGATTACAACCGTCGCTCGATAGCGGAAACGGCGATGTACCGGGTAAAACAGCTGTTCGGGGGTTCACTGACGCTGCGTGACTACGATGGTCAGGTTGCGGAGGCTATGGCCCTGGTACGAGCGCTGAACAAAATGACGAAAGCAGGTATGCCTGAAAGCGTGCGTATTGCCTGAAAACACAACCCGCTACGGGGGAGACTTACCCGAAATCTGATTTATTCAACAAAGCCGTGCGAGTTCGGTGGAACCCTTTTTACAAGTGGAGGCTGCTGGAGCAGCGAACTATCATCAATTAATGATTTATCCAAACTCGGTTAAAGACCGAGAAACATCAGAATACCCTTATGTTGAACTATTCAGAGACTTAGCATCTGCAACATGTCGTCCTAATAGTACTTTGGTAACATATGGTTATAGTTTTGGAGATGAACATATAAACCGTGTTATTATTGACATGCTGACAATACCCTCAACGCATATAGTAATAATTGCCTACGGCGATCCACTCGGTAGAATTATGCGCTTTGTAAACGAAAGTGGAAGAAAAGCTCAAATATCTTTATTACTTGGTGACCACTTTGGAGATATCAAGAATTTAGTGGATTTTTATCTTCCTAAAGCAGCGATAGACAGATCATCAATTCGTATGGCAGAACTATTGAAATCAAGGGGTTTATATCGTACAACAATTTCAAATAATAGCGAGGATGCTGAATGAACTCATTTCCGATTGAACAAGGTGAGCAACTCAGGGTCGGCACTGTAGATTTTGTTTCACCTAATGAAATTAGAGCAATATTAGAGATTGACTCACCTGATACTGTTGCTTTGAATGCAGGAACGCCTAGGGAAGGTGCGAATAAGCAGGTCATTTCTTCCCAAGCTGACTCGCTGATTAAAATTTCGCGGATCTGGGCCGATTTTTTTCCCGCAAACACATCGAATCAGCCTATTTAGGCTATTTTTTCCACCATTTCTGGCGTTATTTCCGGTTTTTACTGAGATCTCTCCCACTGACGTATCATTTGGTCCACCCGAAACAGGTTGGCCAGGGTGAATAACATCGCCAGTTGGTTATCGTTTTTCAGCAGCCCCTTGTATCTGGCTTTCACGAAGCCGAACTGCCGCTTGATGATGCGAAACGGGTGCTCCACCCTGGCACGGATGCTGGCTTTCATGTATTCGATGTTGATGGCCGTTTTGTTCTTGCGCGGATGCTGCTTCAAGGTTTTTACCCTGCCGGGACGCTCGGCGATCAGCCAGTCCACATCCACCTCGGCCAGCTCCTCGCGCTGTGGCGCTCCTTGGTAGCCGGCATCGGCTGAGACAAATTGCTCCTCTCCATGAAGCAGATTACCCAGCTGATTGAGGTCATGCTCGTTGGCCGCGGTGGTGACCAGGCTGTGGGTCAGGCCACTCTTGGCATCGACACCAATGTGGGCCTTCATGCCAAAGTGCCACTGATTGCCTTTCTTGGTCTGATGCATCTCCGGATCGCGTTGCTGCTCTTTGTTCCTGGTAGAGCTGGGTGCCTCAATGATGGTGGCATCCACCAAAGTGCCTTGGGTCATCATGACGCCTGCTTCGGCCAGCCAGCGATTGATGGTCTTGAACAATTGACGGGCCAGTTGATGCTGCTCGAGCAGGTGGCGGAAATTCATGATGGTGGTGCGATCCGGCAGGGCGCTATCCAGGGATAATCGGGCAAACAGGCGCATGGAGGCGATTTCGTACAGGGCATCTTCCATGGCACCGTCGCTCAGGTTGTACCAATGCTGCATGCAGTGAATACGCAGCATGGTCTCCAGCGGATAGGGCCGTCGGCCATTGCCCGCCTTGGGATAAAACGGCTCGATGACAGCGGTCATATTCTGCCATGGCAGAATCTGCTCCATGCGGGAGAGGAAAATCTCTTTTCGGGTCTGACGGCGCTTAGTGCTGAATTCACTATCGGCGAAGGTGAGTTGATGGCTCATGATGTCCCTCTGGGATGCGCTCCGGATGAATATGATGATCTCATATCAGGAACTTGTTCGCACCTTCCCTAGAAACTTTCCAAGAGTAAACAGTTATGTATTAATATCATGTGATAATGGTTACTTAGTTGGGCAAATAGAGTGGCTTGCTGTAGAACATTCGCCTTATCCAAAACAAAGAGATGTTCAAGAATTTGGTTTAGTAAATCTACCATTCCCCCGAAAAAAAATAAGTTTGAATCCGGTGGGAATGCTTAAACGTTTGTCCAAAGATGGTACTGATTATTTCAGATTTCAACGAGGTTCTGAATCGTTTCCTTCTATTGGGGCTGCTATTTTACTACCGACAGATTTACAACTTAGATCAATAGTCGAATCTGGAAATAATAGGCGAGTGATCATTGGACAAAGTCCACTTGCGAACAATGCAAATGTAGCTGTAGATCCTGATAGATTATTTGGTCGTCATATAGCAGTGCTCGGAAATACTGGTAGCGGTAAGTCTTGCTCTGTATCTGGATTAATCCAGTGGTCACTCGAATCTGCATTGGAATCACAAATAAAACCAAATGCCAGATTTATCATCCTAGACCCCAACGGCGAGTATGCACGTGCTTTGGGGCCAACGACGAAATTTAAAGGTAGAGTATTTAAGGTTGAGGCTGAAGGCAGTGAAAACCAATTACAAGTACCCTCATGGTTTTGGAATAGTTCGGAGTGGGCATCATTCACGCAAGCAAGTCCTAAAGCACAACTTCCATTACTAAAACGCTCCTTGAGAGCAATGAGAAATGAAGAATTTGATTTACAAAAGAATATAGATATAGAAGTTAAAAAATACCTAGGTACAATTTTGGTTTCTTTAAAAGCGGATAAATCTAAAGGAGCAGCGGCACTTAATGATTTCCCTGGAGCCAAAAATCTTTTGGCTAAAATTAATATTTGGCGTCAGAGTCTGGAAGAATACAAAGCGAGATTAACTACACCATGCCCTGAGCTAGATAAATTAATCATCTCTATTCAAGATTTTTGTGGGCAAAGAGAAGGCAGATATCCAGATTACAATGCTAAAGTTAGCGCAGTTGATAACATCATAAATGGAGTGTTATCTTCATTTCAGAGCCTTGGAGGCGATGAGTGTGAACTCCTTCCTAAAAACGAGGATATCCCCGTCCCTTTTGACGGAAATAATTTAGTCTCCTATTTAGAGGCGTTAGCACAAGAAAATGGTAGCGAGCAATATGTTGAATATCTAGTAGCTAGAATACGCACAATGCTTGCGGATACAAGAATGAAACCCATAACCAATGACTCAGAGCATAGAGTTGACTTGGCTAATTGGTTAGAAACATATATTGGGAAAGATGGTGATGGTGATAGCTGCGTTTCAATTATTGATCTTTCTTTAGTACCAACTGAAATTACTCATCTTGTGACAGCTGTCATTTCAAGAATTATTTTTGAATCATTGCAACGTTATAGACGACTATATAACAAATCTTTACCTACGGTACTTGTTGCTGAAGAAGCACATACATTTATTAAACGGTATCGTGAGGACAGTGAAAATCAGGATGTCGCAGCTGTTTGCTGTCAAGTATTTGAGAAAATTGCACGAGAAGGCAGGAAATTTGGTCTCGGTATGGTTATTTCTTCGCAACGACCATCAGAATTATCACCTACAGTTTTATCTCAATGTAATACTTTTCTTCTGCATCGAATTAGCAATGACAAAGATCAGGAGCAAGTTCATAAAATGGTACCCGACAATTTGCGAGGATTACTCCGTGAATTGCCTTCATTGCCATCTCAACATGCAATACTGATGGGCTGGGCATCTGAACTTCCTGTCTTAGTTAAAATGAAAAATTTGACGAAAGAGCAGCAACCCCATTCTGATGACCCTGATTTCTGGGATGTTTGGACAAGAAAGGATGCTGATGGGAAATTGGTCGAGAGAACGGCCAATTGGGAAGCTGTTGTAAAGGAATGGCAACAAAATTGAACTGAAGTAGGATGTGAAAACGGGAGGGCAGATCGGAATTGAAGGAACTTTATGCAATCAATCTACTTGGTATTGCGTTCCATCGACCATCAGCCCCATGATCATTGGAGTAGCTGTAAATGCAGCACCTAATAATTAAAATAAAACAATAGGTTAACCTATTAACGTGGTTTTTTACATCGTTGGCCCTCAAACCCCTAAAATCAGAAAAGTATCTTTCCAGACCTGTCAAATGGAAGCATTAACAAATCAGTTAACAAAACGGACAATATAGTAAAAAGTGGCTGGTAAGCATACTAACCACCTGATAGGCAGGTAGCAGCATAAAAGGGGAACCGAGTAATGAAAGGCTGTATCACCCGAAAAAGGTGTTTTCAGAGATGCACTATATGATGGAATAACAAGTTTTTGCAGATACTACCGGCGTAGAGGATGTCCCGAACACCTATAGCTGGAGTATCGATATTCACGGCATAATACGAATAAACCGAATGGGATATAAATATGGCAATTATTTTGGGTGTTTTATTTGTGATAACATTAACACTTAGCATCTATCAGTTGCGGAAGATAAGAAGACTATCATCCCGAATTAACACATTGGAATCCGTTATCCTGGGTGAACGGACGGGAAAGACAATTCCTTATGAATCGTTGCACCTTCTCAATATTTTGAGATTACAGGCACGACAATGGACTAGTTCGGAGGAAAATCCCGCTTTATTAACTATCCGGCCAGTTTGTATTGAACTGCTGGATGATTATATGTCTAAACTTTTAGCTTCTATTCCAGAATTGAATTTGATGATAGAACCTCGTCCTTCATATGCATCGCTATACAGTATCAATTCTGTAATGTTCTACATCGATAGTGAGAAACATGAAAAGTTGCCTATTCGCTTTCATTGCGCCAATCAAGACCTGGCAGAGCGCATTGCAAACTTGTTGCTATCGAAGGGCATTGAAGCTCGCGCAGCGATTGAAATGTCACACGTAGATTAGCCTGATATAAATAGATGGGCATTCTGTCCGGGTTGTTTATGCAGCCCTGTTTACAATGCACTGAATAAAACGGACAGCAATAACATAAGCCGTTAGCAAAAACCCCTCAATCAGAACCGTGGAAACAGCGACAGTCGTAAAATCCGTTGTTAGCTTGATCGCTGCTACTATCACCAGTCCGCCAAAAAGAATGCAGCGGGTAGCGATAGTTTCACGTTGAAACCAGCTAAAGAAAGCGCCCGCGATAATGACCAGGGAACAGTAAATCGAAAAAAGAAGTGTCATCATATTCTGTTATCCTATCTAACACAGAAAAAACTGGCCCGAAGCTTTTGAAACATATATGGAAATCAATCAGAGCACGTCTAACGAGCACGGTCTTATATATTCAATAACTATACATGTTGCTTATCATCATAAATGGATTTGGTATAGAGTGGCCAAAGAAAAAGGTAACAACAGTGGCAAGGACAACACAGGCTAACAATATCCACTCAAACTTTTCTGGAATGAATAATACCCGGATGGAACCTGCTGCGATAGTGCCACCAACTAAACCACCAATCAACGCTTCAGAAATTGTTGATAGTTCCATAAATTAAGTCTCCTGGTGTTTGGAGGGCTTCGGGAAGTTGCACCAGCTTATTCGCCAGACGCGTCCACTCACGTTAATAATAAAATCTGTCAGAAAACAACTCTACCAGAACCGTTGAAACTTCGATAAAAAAAGGACGCTGTTTTGAGGGCGTTTTCTATGCAAGTTATTTACAATGTTTCAGGCAATTACTTCACTACCGTAAGTTTTCGTTCGACAAACATTCAGATCCCATAGTTTGCGCTGGAACTGACCTATGTGGACGAGATCTGCTGTAGGTCTGTAGGGATTGGGGGCCATAGAGTAAATCTGGCATTTTTAGCTATAAAGTAATGATTGGGCTACACGTATGTAGGTTTTAAGGTTATGTTATCTCTGCCTCGTAATTCTGCGAGCACCTCATTAGGGAATAATATGAGTAACTTAAACCACATGGATAGAACCGTAACACAATACGTAAACACTAAAGTATTAGTGGCGCGTTTAGTACATCTTAGCGCCACTATCAGAAAGCTTGAATCCTACCAATCGTCATCTTGGGCAGATAGAGCTCTCCATGATTTATATGCAGAACTTCAGCGAATTTGGCCACAGGTGGAAGAGTATTATACTCAGATGCCAACATACCAAATGGAACGTGAGTTTTACGCTGAACTCGTGCAAATAAAGATAAAGGCTGAAGAGTACCTACGTAGAACTAAGCAGGAACAATAAAACAATTCGTTTTTGGGGAGCCCGGTGGGCTCCTTTTTTGTGATGGTTCAATCCGGTGACGTGGGGTTACCGAGCTGGCGCATTCCCACGATTCGCACCTGATGGATTACCGGTTTTACTTGGTCAGTTCTAACCGGCGCTGATAACGCTCCCAGCGCATGACGAGATTCGCCGGGTCTATCGGACGGCAAAGCCCGGTAATCACATGGCCATCGTATTGCTGCAAATCGGGATCTTCGGCCTGCGCGACAGGGTCAACGTGGACGGTCAACGTCTCCGGGCAAATGGCAAGGACGTTGTCGTCAAACAGCCGGTGCAGATCGATACGAAGCAGCAAGCCATTACTCCAGTGATCCAGACCACCAGCACTATGCTCTACCAGGTGTGCGGCCTCTGTCCTGCGGCGTAAGCTTGCTCCTGTAATCACGCAGCGGTCGTTACAGTTTCGACGGACGGTAGCAGCGAAATCAGCCTGATCCGGCCTGGTCACCACGCAGGTTGTAGAGCCTTCACGTTTAGGGTGCGCCAGGGGCGCAACAGACGGTTCCTGCATGGAGACGCGGGATTGTTCAACTTCGACGGAGATCAGGGCTGGCTGGGGTGCTGGCTGCGATTCTCGCACTACATCGTGCGTAATGCCGTTGGTTTCCGCTTCTTTAAGCTTTCCGACCTGGCTTGCTGCGGCCAGCGCACGGTCACGCGCTTCCTGCTTTTCTTCCTTCGTCCATTTACGTTTGGCAGGTTCGTGTGTGGGAGCCGGGAGATTATCTGGTTCATTGACCGGCACAGGGTCAACCATCTTTTTGCCTTGCATTGACTCAGCCATAAACCGGCGAGCCAGCACATCAGCGCGTAGTCCCGTATCGCGATGCTCATAAAGATAGGTGCGAAATTCCGTCACACGTCCGCCCACCAGCTTAATGGCCTCACTCATTCCGGCCTTGTTGATGGAAGCGCTACTGGTTTTCAGGTTGGGCAAACCGTACTGACGTGGGTTTTCTTTCTGGGTGCTTTCAGCGCCGGTCAGACGGCTCTCTCTGATTTTTCCATTATGCCGGGTCGGTGAATCGCCATTCGGATGTTCAGGAGATCGCCAGGTGTCTGCGGGAGGCGTATACGTTGTACCGTTCTTCTGGGCCATGTAGGCGAGCACTTCCCGCATATCAACACGGGTCTTTTTGCGCTCGGCAATACCTTCATCAATCTGACGTTCAAGATCCGCTCGCTTCTCTTTGTGCAGGCGGCGCGATTCCAGTACGGTTTCGTTATCATTCAGGCGTTCTACTATCTCACCGGTATTTAAATTCTGGTTTGCCAGTTCGCGCACCATGCTCAGCACTAAATCGCCCATTGGATGCCGGGTTGTGATACCCAGGCGCTCAAACGCCCGGTTGGTGATCTCGTTTCTGCGGGTTTGATTGGCCAGTTCCGTGATCTTCTTCAGGCGCTCGATTTCGGCAAGCTGTGCCCGCTTCATCAATTCGCTGCCGGTTAGCATGGCAACAATCTGAACCTGACTCTCACCCTTCAGTAAGTGCTCGGTGATGAATGTAGAAAGAGCTGCCCGCCCACCGTGATTTTTAGGGATACCCAGCGTGGCCAGAATGTCTCTCTTTAGAATATTACGCAGGTTAGCGGCCTTTTTTTCCGCTTCATGTTTGGCCTGCATGTCCCGGCTATGCTGCTTACGTTCGGCCCGGGTTTTCTTCACCTTCACTTTCGTCGTCACTACTCTTTACCTGGCAGGGCATCATCATCATTGATACCGGTCGCGGAGGCCTGCGGTCGTTACCTATCCCCCGCCGCTGGCCGCACATTTGATGGCGAGAGTATACCTGCTCTGTCGGCAGCGCGTCTTTTCTTGTCTTCATATATGCAAAATTAGTCCAACATACAAATGCGATCAGGGTCAACACCCCCGCGTCCACCCTGCAAAGCGCCCTTGACCTTTATACCCACTGAAACCCTCGCGCCCCCGGCCCCTCTTTTTTTTCTCTTTTTTTCTCTCTTTTTCTCATATTTTCTCGCATGGCTCATCCAGCGACCGGAGTCCCTATGTGGGGTTTGCAGGAACCGGACGGAAAGACCGGCACGGCCCGGTTGCCGCAGGCGGGGGAAATGGCCAGACCGGGCACGGCGGTTTCTTTTTAAAATGGTGGGCCCGGGCAGAATGGTTACCCCGGGCACGGGCCCGATCCTGAAAACGACACGGAGGTTTCAGGTACGGCTCCCCTTTCTGCCCCAAGCGAAGCGCAGGGGCAGAAAGGGGAAGTTTATTTGTATGTTGGACTAATAGAGGGTGATGTACGTGAATTCTGCCCGGGTTTTCCCGGCGATTATCCCGGAATCCATCACCGATATTCTTCCCTTTATCCTAATACCGGTGATGGCCACCGGCACAAAATGCAGGGTGTTCCGGCCCGGCGAAGATGCGGCCGCAAACCAGCACGAAAGTGTCGGTCGGAAAAAGGTGAAGCCAATGCTGGTGGCCGCACGGAATTCAGGCGGGCACTCGACGTTACTCACCCACGACTCCGGGTTAACGGTTCGACTCCGGGTAGCCTGGCCCGGGTGAAGCCCGGGGCAGGCTACCCTGTTTTTGTATGTTGGACTATTTTGACGGGTACTGGAGCAAACCACTCTGCCACACGATATGGCATTTAGTTACCGCTCTTGCGGTTCATGGATGAAATAGTCGGTTCTGTCAGGAGGGAGTCAGGGAAATGTGAAGAACCGAAATGGCCACGCTGAAAGATCATGTAGCCAGTTCAGATAAGCAAATTGAGTTAACGCCCTCGCTCATACCGCACCAGCTCTTCAGGTTTAGACAACCACTCTGTAATCTGGTGATCATGCATTGACGTATCGTATTCAAAGTCTGGCGGATAATACATATCGCCAACAAACCACTCTTCCTGCTTTAATTCATCCTCATCTATATCACAACCGCTATCAAGCCAGTCCCATCGGCCTCTTTTGTTAAAAATCACTCTCCCATTCGGCATAAAAGCTCCTTATTCAGTCAGATGGTTACGGTCTCGATATCTCGATGCCAGGTTAACATCGTTCACCAGTTTTACCACGGCTGGACGTTCGGCTTCAGTCCAGGAATCAGGCTGATAGTACACCCGCAGCGATTATCATCAAACTACTTCGCCTCTCAATCCCGCGCTCTCAAATTTCTGTTATGCATCATGCCAGAGTACAATATGAGGACACTATCGCCGGAATATTACCGACCGCCCCGACGATTAACGTTACCGGCCTAAGCTGAGGAAAATGGTTCTATGAAGTCATTTCTGATCAAAATGTCAAACGCGCATAACGAACACATCCGGGAAGTCGCTTCCGTGGATGAAGCTATTCGTATCGCATCCGAAAGAGCAAATGAAGGTTTCTGGCTTCCACCCAGCCGGGTCTGCGAAATGAGCAAGGAACATGAAGGCCGGTATACAGTCGGTGATGATGGCTGGTTCCGCCCCATCGAGCTGGCGGTTCCAGTCGAAATAGAAGAAGTGAAGTCGTCCTACGGGAACGGTGGTTACGACATGATTTCCGTAGGCAAATGGATCCAGACTCAATCAGGCTGGCAACCGTCACCGGCTGTCTGACTCTCCTTTTGTTTCGGTGGGGCTAGAGTGCCCCACTATTCTTCCGCTTTACGCTCGCGTTTTTCTTTGTCGCACTTCACTTTTTCATAAGCCTTGCCAAACCACTTAGGCTCTTTTCCCATCCCCGAATAAGATAGTCCTTCCGGCAGACTCTTCCAGAACACCGTTATCGCCTCGGCAAATTCTCTAAACTGTTCCTCGGAAACTTCAAGTTCTTCGTGGCGAGCTGGTCTCTCTTGCGGATAACCTTCGCATTGCCATACTGAGTAGTACTCCGGGTGAGCATTAACCAGTTTCTGGTGGGCATCACCATCTCCATGTTTATAAACGTTGACAACCTGATGACATGCACTGATTAACGGGAAACATGGCATGTTTCGTACTTCAATACCCAGCCATTCCATCAAATCCATAAGCCTCGGAAAACTGAGGTTCCAGATCAAATCTGATATCACAACCATGTCGAGCCACCGCCAGCTTCTGGCCTCCCGGATAAGCAGATCTCGTAATGCCTTGTCAAACTGGTGGTACATCCCAGCGGTCAGGGAAAGCGTGACCGTGACCTTCATTTCCCGCAACGCAACCCAGTGGCAAGCTTCAATCTGTTCAATATTCTCGTATACGTCACTTTCGTCGTGGTAATCAGGATTGAACCAGTCTCCAGCTGACTCTATAAATGACTCGCCTTTCTTTGTCGCTTCACTCCTGATCTCCACATCACTGAACTGCGACAGCAAACGTTCCTGCGCTTGTTCAGCGTAAAAAAGATGCGGGTTAAGCACCCACGGTCGGTCAATTGCCGCAAAGAAAAAGATGTTCCATCTCGGGTCGATAATTTCTTTTTCAGCATCAACAGCTGGCGCTGATACACTGCGGTTTGATTGTTTTTTTCTACCCATACCACTATCCAAATTAAAAACAGACGAAAAAAAACCGTCCAGCTGGACGGTTAATATCAAAATATCCTTCAGAAGTCTGACACGGGTCAGGCGCTAACCCGGGCAGTCGCTACTCACTAATTAAACCCCGCATAGGGGAAAACAATATTTTGATACTCCGACAACGCACCCCGCGATGGGGGAAGGTATGTCAGGCCAGTCTAACAAACCCAAAGCTCGTTGCAACCGCCAATCAGTGACTTAATCCTGGCAATCCTGATCATCAGTTTCAGTTCCGCAACTTAAGTAATCCATATTTAAAAACATTTTGTTCCCCGAGCCTGCCAATGCAGACAGACCTGAGATTTTACAGATCACGACAATCGACGGTACGCGTTTATAAATCTCGATTTCGCTTTCCCAACTTGACGCAAGATACCTTTCAAGCTGAAGTTCAGGGGTTACATCAACAGGTTGAATTCTGACCACAAAACCGTCTTTTCGCCCCTCATTGCGAAGAGATGTTAGCTGTTTTATCTCTGCATCGTTGAGTGTGGAAAATTTACGGCCATTAAGAATATGAGAGCAAAAATTGAAGCCAGTGATATGAGATGAGCCACCAGTTATCGATTCCAAAATGCTTGCATATTAGCTATCTGGGGGTTAGGCTCGCCTGTTTGCGGAGTGGATTCACATAATTCAAGGAGTCTTTCCAATTCCGATTTGGAATCACCCATACCCAATTCATTGCAAGGAAAAACATTGTGATTATTATTCATGAAAACTCCGTAGCATTAGATTTGAAGGCTAGTTTTCAACACTATGGGATCCCGAAATAAGTTCTCCCCCCCGCTCCCGGTAAGCTTTCGTTAATACCGCATAACTTTCTGAATTAACATGCTCATCAACCCCCGAACAAATCAGCCGGTTCGTCGGTGCTTCAAAAGCGTGGCGTTCGTATTTTTCGACCACGCGACAATCTTCCGACCATCTCTTGCCGAGCAACAAATCATTTGTGGTAATTGATGGAAACATCATCAATGCAAAAATTCCCCCAAGACAGCCTATTGGCACGAGCCACATGCAAACGATCTTGTTTTCGGAGCGTACAAATTTCAACCCGATGGTAGCGCCTATGATAGTCACGACAAATACCACCAGCAGAATTTTTAAGGGTAAAATCAGATCTGCGGCATAAATTAGCATTAATCATATCTCCTTAACTTTTCAATATTTGGTTCCTTCAAAAAGCCATCCATACTTTCCTTCATCTGGATGATCTGTCTTGTAGTTTATCTGGCAAGTGGTGAACTGACGCATCCATTCTCGTGACCTAAAAAATTTCCCACGAGGAAGTTTATCGCCAGGTAAGCATTGTTCAGCCCATTCGACAAAAGCAGGACAAACCCCCTTAAAGTGAGGAATAACAACTTGCGTGGCTTCTTTACGCATTACTGCTGACTGAATGGTTTTGGGATCAATCGTCATGGCTTCACAGGCTAACCCGACTTCACAAACATTTCTATTCTGCTGATGTTCTGTCATAGCGCCTTCCAGTTGAAGTTAAGTAGGGTCAGTTTGGATTTGAAAATTGTTGTACGGTAAGCCTGTTCTTGAACCTGCTTCGTGATCTTATGCCCGTTTGATGGCCACGGACTGACGCAAAAGTGCAAGAACGTCACTGACACTCATATCCCACGCATCCGCCTGCCGTTTCAGAATAAATGCCCCTACTTCCATTCTTTGGGCATGGTTCAACATATGCGTCAGCATATCCCCACCATGAGAAAAGTTTATCCCGCAGCCGGATGCACCATTGTTGATGAGCGTAAAACCTTTGTTTTTATCGGTTCCGTGAAAGTTTGCCCTCATCTCCTTTTCCAGCCCGAACAATACCGCGCAACATTGAGTTAATTCATAGCGATTCAGCTGGATGACGCGCTTAAGCTCCCATTGGGCTTCTTTTGCGCCATCAGCAATCGGAGCCATAGTGATGTTCACCGTGGGAAACGCATCCTTACCAGGCGAAACCACATATTGAAAATCAAGAGCAGTACGTTTTGCGCCCGTTTGCCGGTCTGCATAAAGCTTCAGCTGCTTACCAAATGTCGAAGTCATAACTATCCTCCAGAACTTAATTTACCCTGGTCATTCCAGCCGACAAAAGATTGTCGGGTTGTTTTCTACAGGCCTTCCCTCTCAATCCCACCGGGTATATTTTCCCCTTCCCTCTCGTTCCCACCGGCGATAAAAACTGTGCAGATTAAAAAAGTATCTTTTTGGGATTAGGCGAACAGCAGTAATTATAAAGAGGAGTGTTATTTTCTTTATTTTTCATGGTAATACAAGTTGTATTCAATAGAGGCCTGACGCGCCCCATCAGCTTTTCAGATGTAAATGGGACTATTTATCCTTTAGCGACTACAAAATCACGGGTGGGTTTGAGAGGGAAACGTCAACTTAGTGTTTTTGACCGGTGGGAATGAGACAGCACATTCCCGGAACCGGGCAAAAAGACGTTTCAAACATCAGGAACCTGTTAGTTTGGGATTCCGATCCGTGATCTGAATGGTGGGTACGCTGGTGTCCACCAGGTAGTAAAATTTCAGGTAACCGATGCTGGCAAGCACATCGAGAGCAGTTCGCATTTTCCGGTTCTGTTCGGCAATGCGCCCATTGAGCAGTAAACGCTGTCGAAGTCTGTCAAAGGTGATCGGGGCTGGATGTTGAGGTAGCGCTTCAAAAAATGTATAGAGCGCCTGAGCCGTTTCATTCCTGGTAAGTAGCTCCAGGGGTTTCTTCCGCAACAGAGTAAGATGATCTGAACGGTACAAATCCCAGAGTCGTTCGTCGGCTTCCAGGATGATGTAATCACTTTCACCATCAAATTCCGCCTCTTTCAGCAACCCGGCTACTTTGAACTTGGTGATCCCCGGGTTCTTCTCAAACCGAATGCTTTTTGAGCGAATCTTCGTCAACGAATCGGCTATCTCATTGCGCAGTTTCGTGCTGTAGCGTTTTGATGGGTAGCCGCAGAGTTTGGCAAATTCACTAAAGGGCATTTTAATCCGGTTACCTTTCAGCGCATCAGGCGATACGCTGAAGGAATGGACGATTGCTGTCCAGCACCGGAAGTCCTGGAAATAATTCAGCATCGGGCCGGTGATCTTTATGTCCGTGTACCCTTCCTGTTTTGCAATTTCCAGACTGGATAGCGCTTCCGTCACGTTTAGCGTGACCGTTGCCTCTGTTCGGCAACTGGGAGTAAAAACGCCCAGGCGGAGCAGTGATACAGGTTGTACTGATGAATTTTTTGTCAC